>CAZHXC010000015.1:0-848 GCA_964536145.1 uncultured Spirochaetales bacterium
GCGATGGGGCGCCCTTTCCTTTCTTAGCGGTTTTTTCACCCTCTTTGAAGAGCGAGCCCATGAGTTTTACCTGCTCTTCCGCCTGTTTACTCACCTCGGAGAGCCTGGTTTCTGTTCTTGCGAGCCACTCTCTTGCCTGTTGCATCGTCTCGATCCGCTCTTCCACATTGCTGAGCGTCTTGTCCAGATCGGAAAGCAGCGTTACGACGTGCTCGGCGTCCTCCTTTCCGTCCTCGAGATTCTTGATCCGGTTGCTGATCTGGTCAACACGCTCGGAGAACGGTGCGATCCCCTGCTCTATCTCGGCTATTTTTTTCTGAAGATCTTCCAGCTTGTCAAAACTGGCATCCACACGGTCGGTTGTGGTATCGATGATGTTCTTTCTGCCTTCGAGCCGTTCAAATCTCCGCTCGACGTCTCCCTCGAGCTCTCCGAGCTTTTGCAGGCTCGCCTGCATCTCCTGGAGTGAATCATGGCTCGAGGTAACCTGTTCGAGTTTGTTGTCGACCGTCTGAGAAACCGTAAGAAGCTTCTTGAAGTCATCATCCATCGAATCTATCCGGCGTTTTTCCGCCATAAACCTGCCGACTTTCTCGGAAACATCTTCACCAAGTTTACGGATGCGATTGAACTCTTTTTCCATACTCCGCAGGTCATCACGATGTTCGTCGAGTCTCGCAATATCCCCCTTCAGATACTCAATGCTCTTTTCAAGACTTTCTTTCAGCGTATCCGCCCGCTCAAAAAGCTTTGTCTGACCGACAAAATCCCGTTGCTTCTTATCTATCTCTTCGAGTCTCACGGACAATTGTTTGTAACCCTCATCGATCTTCCCTTCCAGCCGGCTT
>CAZHXC010000015.1:858-16136 GCA_964536145.1 uncultured Spirochaetales bacterium
GCTTTGCAGCCCTTCTATCTTGCCGCGCACATCGGCAACCTGAGATTTAAAATCACGAAGAGTCTGCGACGCTGCTTCCTGCATATCCGCAACCCGCTTTCTAAAATCCGTGAGGAAGCTGTCGGCATCTTTGGTGAACGCCTCCCGGTACTCGTTGCTCATTGTGGAGAGCTCTTCCTCCGTACGACTCACTATCTCCCGGGTTTCCTCGAGCTCCTTCCGCAGCTCACGGTTTCCTTCAACCGCCTCGTCAGAGATTTCCTCCTGTTGTTTTTGCATGACAGTCTTGAAGCTGTCGAAATCTTCGCTCACATTTTCCTTGGTTTCATTCATCTGTGTGAGCAATTTCTGTTGCCACTCCGTCATATCGTTTCTCGCCTGGTCAAGCATTTCGTTTATAACGCCCGAATCCTTCTCAACACGCTCACCAAGCACACGTAGGCTCGAATCCACCTCGTTGCGGTGCTCTTTTATCTGCTCGCTGACTGAGTTTGAAAAGTTGAGGAGCTCGCTTTCGATCTTCATCTCGCTCGCACGCCTCAAATCCGCCATATCCGCCTTGATGCGTTCCTCCAGATCTTCCAGCCCTCCTTCAGCACTTTCTATTCTTGACTCGACCTGCGATTGGAATTCCTGTACCGATGCGTTGAAACGTTCGTACTGGTCGTTCATCTCGTTTTGGAGGTTTGACAGCTTGCCCCGTAACTCCCGGGAGAAATGCTCTTCGAGATCCTGACGTTTCCTTACCTGTTCTTCCGCGATCTCATCCATCCGATCGCCCATTTTTCGCTGCCACTGTTCTACGCCAACCCGCATCTCGTCATCTCTGCTTTTTAAATCCGCAAAGAACTCATCTTCAAAAACCTGAAGCTTCTCCGACACATTTGCATAGGCCTTCGTTTTTAGCTCTGTAAGCTCGTTGTCTATCGCATCCATTGATGTTCTTATCTCGGCGAGTTGTTCTTCAGCGTGACTCTTCTCCCTTGCCCTTTCCTCCGCCATCTTCTCCAGCGCGACCTGCAGGGACTCTTTGGCACGGTTTACGGAGAGATCCATGTTTTTCTTGATACTCTCCTCCAGTGTCTCTATGTCGCTGTGAACCTGGTCCACTCTATCAAGCCGGTAGGAAACCGATTCTTCGTATTCGCCGAGCCGTTCCTCCAGCGTCGAGAAGCGGTTTTCGAGCTCTTCGGTGAAGCTCTCTTCGTGTCCTCTGACGTTCTCCTCCAAGGCGGAAAAACGTTCTTTCAATTCCCGCTCGAACCTCTCCGTCTCGGTACGTGTGGATTCAATTAATTCGGCTATCTCCTGTCGTCGTTCTGCCCGGCTTTGCTCCGTATCGCGCAAAATCCCATCCAGTCTTGTCTCGATTTCATTTGACAGTCTTGCGCACTTCTGTTCGTACTCCGCGGTGCTTTCGTCAAGGTTTTTCTGTACTTCAGCGCGCCAGACGGTAATCTGTGACCGGGTTTCACCAAACATCTTCACCAGTTCCTTTCTTGACGATTCCAACCGTTCCTTGGAATCATTCATGAGCCCGGCCAAATTGTTTTCCACGCTCCTTGCCCTCGCCTCGACGTGATCTTTGAGGCTCATAAAAACCTCGTCCTCGAGGCTGCGTCCTTTTTCTGCCGCTTCACGCAGGGTGCGTTGATAGTCGTCTTCAGTCTGGGTAATTCTGTCCTGGAAAACCTCGAGCTTCTCGTTCAAGACCGCCTGAGTATTATCGATCTCTTCACGCAGAGAATGATGCCTGCTTTGGATCTCATGTATGAGCTCACGCCCCTTTTCTTCCTCCTGGTCGAGCAGCGTGCCGAGATCGCTCCGGAATCTCTCGAGAAGTCTGTCCCGCAAATCGTCGGCCTCCACCACCAGTTCCTGAAACCTGTTTCTCAGGTTGGTAACCGTTTCTTCTTCCATGCTGTCGCGAGTAGCTTCCAGCTGCGCCGTATGGGCTGAAAAGTCTTTTACGCTCTCCTGTGTCCGCGCGACCTCCTCTGAGATCGAATCGACCAGTTCCTCCGTAGCTCTGATTACCTCCCCGGTTATCGACTTCAACTGGTTCGAATTCTCCCTGGCGAACTTCTCCTTCAGCTCAGGTATCTCTTTCTCGATCTGATTCATCTGCGTCGCTGCTTCACGCACCTGTTTTGCGACGTTATCTACGAACTGTGATTCATTGTGCAAACGGTTCAGATTTTCGTCTACCTTTGCGGTCATGCTGACCAGGTCTGAAAGCGCCTTATCATATTCGTTTATGCGTTCATGTAGCTCGTCGACATTTTTTGTTTTGCCTTTGAGACCGTCCTCGATATTGTTGACACGTTTCAGTATTTCTTTTGCCGTTTTTAGGTGTACGTCCAACTCTATAGTCAGGTTCTTCAATTCGTCTGTTTTCGAGTCCACCAGATTGGATAGGTCGTTCCTCACCTTTTCCGCAAAGCGCTTAACCTTGGCGAGTGACTGATTATTCCTGTCCACATATCTATAAATGAAGAGCACAACAGCTACGGTAAGTAGTACTATTATGTCCCCAAGGGTGAATTCCATATTCCCCCCTCCCAGTTTTGATCAACTCCTCACTTTTTCAAGGAGCACGTGCTCGAGTGTCCGATAATCATCGAACACGATGTCCGCCACCGAGTCTTCAGCAGACTCTCGCGTCAGATGCGCGGTCTTCATCCCCACCTTTGCGGCTCCCATAATATCGTATGTATAGCTGTTACCAACATAGAGTACGCGTTCAGGCTCGGTTCCAAGAGCGGAAGCCAGGGCTAGAAACGGCTCCGGATTTGGCTTGAGATAACCGGTATCCTCAGACGATATGACGCAGTCCCACACCTGTGGGAGATTGAGATGTGCCAGTTTGTCTCCTACGGGGAAATCCGACATGACCCCCATCGCGTATCCGCGGGATTTCAGCTTGAGGAGGAGATCCGACAGATAAGGGTACGGGCGGATGTGCCTGAATATGCGTTGCCACCGACAGTAAATCGCGCGCTCGATTCTTTTCCATGCTTTTTCCTTAGACACATGCATGAGATCTGCCAGCATGCCCGCTTGCGCCTCCTTGAAATCATCGAGCGGGCGCACCGAACGGATGGCTATACGCACCTGCCTGAAATAGTAGAGAAACCTCAGCCTCGGTAGCGAGAATAGTATGGAATTCAGGTACATCCGGCTGTTTGGATACAGCGTTCCGTCGATGTCGAATGCCACCGCGTCAATATCCATTTGCATTATTCTACGTGATGAACGACTATTTTTCTACCCCGTCCACACATAGACGGCATTTCGGACGTATTAGTCAGCTTCGATGAGGTATAAAAGGCGGGCAACCTGCTGAACGTCCTGCTGTATGGGCTCGAATTTCCATCTCGTGAGAGCTTCCCTGATTCTTGCGTTGAGCGTGGAATCACCTGTGTCGTCGAGTATGGAAACCGACTGCACCACACCGTTCGGCATAATTACAAACTCAACCCAGACGTCCATTTTACGCAAACCACCGGGCAACCCGATAGTCCGGATATCCGGATCATAACGCAACACCACTCCGCGTTGGCTCATAAGCTCGCTGAAGCTTTCTGCAAAGATTTCGCTTTCAACACCGTCGCCGTTACCGGTGCCGGTTGTGGTTCCATCGCCGCTTTCTGAGCCCGCCCGCCCCGCAATACGGTCGAGTTGACTTGAGTCGACAAATGATTCTCTCTCTCCGTCGCCCGCTCTCTGCGTCCGCTCGGAGGTTACAGGCGCCCTCGCCTCCGGCTCACCGAACACTATCTCGTCCTCACCGCGTATGTCGGTTGGAGTCTCCGGATCAGCCGAGCGGAAAAACTCAGAACCGGTTGCTGTTGGCGGTGCGGTTACGCTTGTGCTCTCGCCGGCCTCAAAAGAATCTCTCACCGGCACGGCTTCCGATGCTGTTTCACCTTCGGTTGGGGCGGTGGATCGAGCAACTGCATCCCCGCCGGAGCTCGATGGTACTGCCTCAGTGGCGGCAGTACCGGGCGAAGTTCCGGCTGTCGCCGCTTCATCCGTCACCGAAGGCGGTTGCGGCGCCGGTTCGGCCGCCTGTTGCCTCGCGGCTAGGGGAGTACGTTCTGTCTGCGGTTGCGCGGTTGGTACCGGTGTCCGCTCAGGAGGGCGTTCGGCCGCCGGCGGGGTCTGTTCGGGGGCCCGCTCAGGCTCGGTGGACGGTGTTCGCTCAGGAACGGATTCCGGGGCAATTGCGGTCTCCGGAGAGATTTCCGTCTCGGGCGGCGGTATCTCCCGCGGTTCCGGTTCCCGGAGGGCAATCTGTACCGTGAGTGAGCCGTAATCCTTCGGCTCGGCAGGCTGGAGTATATCGAGCCAGGCCGTAGCAGCAAAAATACCGGCGTACAGAAAAACAGCGATTGCGGTAGATATCGCAAGTCTTTCCCTATCGGTCTGTTGTAACATGGCTAGCCTGTTGCGTCCTCCCGGAGCTTGAGACTCACGCCGGTAAATCCGTTCCTTCTGAGGACATCGAGAACCGTGATCATGACCTCATAGGAAACGCTCTCATCGGCTTCGAGGATGACCGATTCAATTTCAGCCTTCCTCTCTTCAGAAAGGCCGGCAAGCGCGTCGTTAAAACCCTCGAGGGAGTAGCCGTCACGGTTCAAGTATATTTCGTCCGCCGAAGCGATGGTAACCACCATTTCGGTCATGATTACCGGTTCGGCGGTAGTCGACGAGGGGAGCTCGAGCTTGATACCCGGCGTCATCATAAAGGTGCTCGTTACCATAAAAAATACAACGAGCTGGAAGACAACGTCTATCATCGGTATGAGATCCACCCGTGCTTCCGGAGTGAGACGACGGCGAAAACGCATCTATACTCCTCCACTCTTGATCAGGAGCAGTAATTCGCTCACCCGGTTCTCGAGCCTGATGATGATGTGATTTACGCGGCTCACCAGGTTGTTGTAGAAGATGATCGCCGGGATGGCGACGATAATGCCTGCGGCGGTCGTAAGGAGCGCCTCGGCAATCCCGCTTGCCAGCGCCATCGGATCACCCCCTCCGGCAAATGTTCCAAGCACTCCAAAAGCCTCTATGTTCCCGGTTACCGTTCCCAGCAAACCAAGCAAGGGGGCGATGTGTGCCACGGTGCCCAGCGCCGGCAGGAATCTTTCGAGATTGGGTATTTCCAGATTCGCCGCGTTCATGATCGATTCTTTGATCTCCGTTTCCGAAAACTGCCGGTGATCGATGCCGACTTTCATGAGGTTGGTTATCGGTGACGGATTATTGTCGCATATGCTTGTGGCCTCGTCAAAATGCCCCTTCTCCAGTGCGGCTCGTAACCGGCTTATCAGTTTTTCTTCGTCAACACGTATTTTTCTGAAATAGATGAGTCGTTCAACGATGATCACGGCGGCAACCAGGGAGAGTACAATGATGAGTCCCATGATCACGCCGCCCTTCTGTAGCAGATCTATCATGCAATCCTCCTAAAGGGAGATATCTGTGCCGAGAAATACCTGAAAACCGGGCGCCTCAAAGGGAGCCCAATCGATTCGCCCACCGGAAATCAACGGTGCAAGCGGATCCACAAGATAGAGGCTCAACCGCACACTCTCGGCAAGTCTGTAATAGGCGCTGAGCCCGAGTTCGGGTATGTATGAATAGCCGCCGGCAAGCGGCATTGAGAAATCAATTTGTGCACCAAAGGCGTCCTCCGGCTGCCGGTAGGCGAACCCGGCATTGAGCGCGTGAGGAGGTGTAAAGGGGTGGTTCCCGATAAACCGTCCATTCCAGGAGAGGGTAAAGTCAAACTCCCGCTCGATATTGTACCGCAAGCCCAACGAGGTTTGTAACCGCGGCAGCGCCGTCTGTTTCTCCAGAGCATACAATCCTGTAGTCGCCGAGTAGTCCGGCACAACGACATTGACCACATCAAAATACTTGAAATCAGCTTCCGCGGCAATGAAAAGATCACCCAATAGACGCACCTGGGTATCGGCGTAGGAGAACCAGCCGTACTCGTTTACCGGAGATGTTGATACATCAATAAAGGTATACTCATCATAGAGCTGATCGTAACCCGGTTGCTCCACAAAATATCCGCCCCCGGCTTCAAAGACAAAGGAATCCGAGGGCTGCCATGAGCCTGCCAAAGAGAACGGAAAATAGAAATCGAGAAGCTCGAGCCATTTGACACCGGCGGTCAGCTCAAAGTTGACCGCTTCGTTTATTTTCAGGAGCGATAACAGCGAAAAACCGAGCGTGTGGGTCAAGCCTTTCCTGTTCAACAGCGTATAGCCGATTGAAGGATTCAAGTCGACAAACCTGGTGCGCCAGTCAAGCCCGATACCCACATCCGTTTTGAACTCATCGGTAATCTCAGGATCCATGGATGAGAGTATCTGCTGATTGTACCGCGGGCTCACGGCTCCTGAAACAGAGAAGCTTTCGGTGAGAGGATACACGACTTCACCCTCAGCGTAGACTTCCCTGAAAGTAAGCGACTCGTACTCTCCAATCCGCTGCAGGCCGTCGGAATGCTCCGAGATACCCGCGGCTGTGTTTATGTCGATCTCACCGGAAGTGTAAGAGATGCTGCCCTCGAGAAGATCGTCACTACGGTAAAACCCCGATCCGGCTGACCGCATGCCGTATCCGTCAATCTTGTCATGATAGAATCTCAGGTCGAAACGTGGATCCGGACCAAGGCGATAGAGGGTCAGATCACCTCTCACATGGCTCATCGATCCAACCGCTATCTCGCCTTCACTGAAGATATTTGCCGATCGCTGCGGCCGGTCGGCGCCTCCGGGTATGACCGCGAGTTGATCAGGATATGGTATGTCGAATCGTTCTTCCGGAAGAAAGATCTCTTCCGCCTGAGGTAATGGAATATCGATCTCCGGCAGAAGCTGAATGTCCTCATCAGGGATAATCGCGTCTATCTCTTCTACCTGAAGATCCTCCACCTCGAGAAGCGTAGGAGGGAGCACAATCCCGGGATCCTCCGGCTCAGCGTCCTGGGCCGGCAGAACCGCCGCGGTCAGGAAAAAGCAGAACGCCGGCACGATCATCGAAGGCGCGAACCTCGAAGGCACAAATATGGAGGCCGTCTTCAAGCGAAAGTCTCGTCTATTCATTCCGGCCCCCAAGGAGCTTTCGCCCTTCATCAACCCAAGGTGACGATGGGAAGAGTGACTCGATCCTGTCCACAAGCTCCTCCGCTTCCTCTTTGTTTCCTGAGATCACGGCCATTTCCGCTGCACGGTACAATGCCTGTGCCGATAAATCCCTGTCCTCCGGATAGGTCAGAACCGTTTGAAGGAATGACTGTGCGGCTTTCTGCAATTCGTTTTTCCGATAGTAATACTCGCCGTAAAGATAGTACGCCTTGGCCGCGTATTCCGGGTCGATATCGCTGTAGCTTATCAATTCATCGAGGAGTTCGGGGGCGAGATTCTGCTTTGACCCGCTCTTGTAAATATACACCCGGGCAAGCTCGTACATCGCCTCGCGTCCTTCCTCCGTTTCCGGTCCTCTCCGGCTGATAATCGCTGAGAGTTCGGCTTCTCGTTCTCCCTGACCCAAAATGAGAAAGCGCAGTTTTTCTGAGCGGAGCTCGGCGGATGCGGCCTTAGCTTCCTCCGGGTAGACCGACAAAAGCTCACCATAGTAGTTCAATGCCTTCCTGAAATCTCCGCTCTCTTCGTATACCTCGGCGGTCCGCAGGAGTGAGTCCGCCCTGAAAGCGCTCTCCTTGTAATTCTCTATAAGTTTCTCCCAGAGAAGGACCGCTCTGAAGGCTTCGCCGGACTCAAACGCGGCAACGCCGCCCCAATAGAGCGCGGCATCGTAGAGCGTACCGTCAGGGAACTCAATTCTGTACTCATAAAACGCGTCCCGGGCATCGGCATACCTACCGGCCCGAAAAAGCAATTCTCCCCTGCGGTACATACTCTCTTCGGCCAATGCGCTCGACGGAAACTCCTCGAGAACTTTCCGATAATTCTCCACGCTTACATCGAGTTGATCGAGAGACGCCATGACTCCCGCATACTCGTAGAGTGCATCATCTGCAAGATCAAGGTTCGACTGTTCCAGGTAGATGGTTTCAAAAAGTATGGCCGCTTCCTCCTTCTTCCCCTGCTGAAAGAGTGTTTTGGCATACATGAAGTCACCTTTTGTTTCCAGCAGCGGATCTGCAGTGTCCGACATTTTGAGAAGATACCGGGCGGCGTTGCTGAAACGCCCCTGCACAAAGGCGCACCACCCCGCAAGATAGGACGCCCGCGGTTGCAGCTCGTGATCCGGGGTGCCGTCTATCAGTGCCGCAAAATCAACTTCCGCGTCAGCATATTGTCCGGCCCGATAGTATGTCCATCCTCTGTAGAAGAGGATGTACGGATAGATGACGACCAGATCCGCGTTTTGCACCTGCAGCAGGGTCAGACTTTCAAGAACTTCGCCGGCTTTCTCGTATTCCATTTTCGAAATGTAGGAGAGTCCGAGCATGTACCTGGCAAGGAGAGAGTATGGAGAGGTGGGGTCTGCAAATGGCTCGCTTTCGAGCACCCCTTCGATCTCTGTGATTACTTTCCCAAAGTTCCCCAACCTGAAGTGCAATTTGATAAAATCTGTACGAGCCTGGTAGTCTTCCGGAGAAAGGGGCAGGTATTCGGCAAGTGTAGCAGCGGCACGCTCGAGCTGACCGTTCTCTTTGTGAAGGACCGACTTGAGCAGCAGAAATCTGCTCGTTAACGCTCCACCACGTGCGCCGCTCAAGGTATTGTCCACAAGATCTATCGCTGCGCCAAAATCCGTCAGCCTATACAGAGCGTATGCCTTCTGATACGCAGCGGCTGCGTATGTGGGAGACTCCGGAAACTCAGAGAGAAATTGGGTGAATACCGTCGATGATTGTTGCCACTCCCCGAGCTCCAGATAAACCGTGCCGATTTTGTAGAGGATCAACTCTCGTCTGTCATCGGAGTATTCCAGGAAAGACTCCAGGAATTGCAGTGCACCCTGTTGATCACCGCCGGCGAGCTCGATTTCCGCCAGATAGACCGGCACCAGTCCGGATATATCTATCTTGTCGCGCATATTCCAAATCCGCAGGAAGTAAGAACGGGCAAGATCGAGCTTCTCAAGAAAAAAATTCTCTATGCCGATGCGGAGCCAGAACTCCGCAAGAACATCCCCATATCCTGAAAGAACGGTCTCTGCGTCCAGGACTATTCGCTGTAGCGCATCGTCGTTGCCGGTAGTCCTGTAGTAGACAAACAGCCGTTGGAACGCAATTGAGGAGATCTCAGGGGGCGCGCTCTTCAGATCCGTGTAGAGATCGTGCGCCTCATCGGCCCGGCCAAGATTCCACAGCGCTTCCGCCCTGTAAAGTCTGATCCGTTGGGTTTTCCTGACATCCGTCTCCGGCGCGGGAGAACCCCCGGTAATTTCAAGAACTCTCTGGTATTGGGACTCCTTTGCGTAGAGCGATGCAAGCAGAATAAGCGCGTCTGCGCTATACGCCGCATCAGGATCTCCGGCGAGGAGCTCTTCAAGAATATCTATGGCTGTGTCAAAATTATCGAGTTTCGTTTCGCAAACCGCAAGATACATCCTTGCCTGACCAAGGAGACTCGGATCACCGGCTTCCACGTATCTGTGCAAATAATCGGCGGCCCGGGAATAGTTGCCTTTGTTGTACTCGATGACTCCAATCCAGAAGGGTACGAAGGAGATAAACTGCGTCGACCTGTGACGCTCTTCTATCCGCTCAAAGAGGGCAAGGGCCTCCTGTTGTTCGCCGAGCCTGAACAAACACACCGCCCTCCTGAACTGCACATCGGAAATGAGGGGGGATCGAGGATATTCATCGAGCAGGTTGTTATATCTATTCAGCGCTACGGCGTACTCCCGTGACCTGAATCTGCTCTCGGCTTCCTGAAAGAGCTCAATGTCACTCTTCTGCGCTTCCAGCACGGCCGAAAACCCCGGAATCAGCAGCGCGATGAGGAGAATCACCTTTGCATTTACTGGACATCTCTGATGCATAAGGGAAAGGGTATATCAGTCGTGGGCAAAATTCAACGCCGGTGGAGAATAGCCGTCGTATACCGGTACTCTTACGAGATGAATATGGTCCGACGCGTACCGGTTTTCAAGCGACTCGATGCTTGTTTCGAGGTTTCTCTCCATCACTGCAACCTCGAACCCTCCGTTCTTGTCAAAATACGGGAAGAGCACGACGATATGGACATGCTGCTTCAGCACCGGGTTCGAGCCAAAATCACGGTTTACCGAACCGATGTAGAAATATCCGGGCTCCGATCGGGAAAGAAAGTACAGCACCAATTCGAGATCCTGGACCGAATAGCCCACATCTTCGATATACTCGAAGAACGGTACGGAGCGGACATCCGCATCCTCGACCCCCACACGTCCGCCGGAGAGCGAAAGCACGGAGGTAGCAAGATTTCGCGACCAGTCGAGACCGAAATACGGATCCCGTTCATGTTCATATTGCTCACTCCATGCGTTACCGCGGGAGTCGAGATGCTTGCGTTTCAATGACTCTATTGATAGAAGCCGCCCTGTTCTCATCTGGTAGAGACCATCCACCACCCACTTTGCAAATCCTGAACAGTTCAGACCTGCCTCCGGATTTATCCCCAATGAATCTATGAACCGGTAGACACCGCGCTCATCCATAGCTCCATCATCAGAATCCGCGAGAGTATCGATATTTGCCCGCAAGCTCTCTACCATACCGCGGATAATCACGTCCTCCGGGCGCTCGAAAAGCGGGAACAGGAGCTTCCAGTCTATCTGCTCGCCCGTCATTCGCACGATCTTTGTCAAAGGTTCCAACGCAACCTGCTCAATCGGCATCGGCAGAACTACTTGTTTGTATAACAGATTGTCCCGGAGATACACGTCCATGGTTGCGCGGCGGCCGGCCGGATGTATTCGAGCAAAGCTGCCGGGCTCGCTGCGAATGAATACCTTGATCTGAGTAAACTGCCCGTTATCGCTGTTCCGCCTGATGATGTAGCTGCCGCGGCTGTACAGCGGATATTCACCCGCTTCCTCATTGGTAAAGAGGAGATAGTACGAATCGTTTTGGCTGAGGGTCTGCATTGAGACCGCTGAATTGTAGCCGGATTGCTGTTCAACGCTTTGTTCAAAATCAAGAATCACATTTCGCGGCCCGAAAATGAGATCGCGGTACTTGAGACGGACCTCGTAGTTCTCAGGGATCGAGATCAGCGGACCGTTTGGGATTGCCCAAACGCTTACACTCGAAAGAATAAGGATGAAGGTAGCGAACAGGATTCGCCGTCTACGTAGCATGTGTAACATTCTCCTCAGCGCATCCGGTTGCGGAACAACCACAATCACAATTATCGACAGATTCGCGCCGCTTAATCAGAGGGCTGCATCTCCTTTTTTTAAGGTTTCGGATACGTTTTCCGGCTTCCCCGCACGGTCACGTATCATACGTAGTAACGTGATCAACTCACTTCGCAACGCCATATAGAGTGCCTTTTTGTCCTGTCCGGCCCCGGTAAACTCCTGCCAGATAAGCTTTCGCGCGCCTGCAACGGTGTACCCCTTTTCGTGCAGCAGATAACGCAGTCTGAAAAGAATCTGCAGATCTGCCCAGGAGTAACGGCGGTGCCCGCTCAAATCCTTTCGCGGCGCGAGGAGCGGAATTTCCCGTTCCCAATACCGCAAAACATACGGCTTCACCCCGATAAATTTGCACACCTCGCCTATCTGAAATCCCTCCATCAGCTTATCTACCCCGTAATTCGACCGATATAGGAACCATCTCCATCTTATGTTCGCGACGCAGGTTGTTTTCCAGGTATGAAACCCAGCTGGCGGGAAACCCCTTGATTCTGTTGACGTAGAGAGCAAACCTGAGAGGATCACTGCTGATCTGGGCAAGATACTTTGCACGGTACCGCTTTTTGCCGTATGGAGGCGGGTGTCGTTCGATGAGTGCCTGAAGCAAATTGTTGAGCTCACCGGCGGATATCCGTCGTTTCAGCTGCGCACGTACCATGACCGCGGTAGCTAAGAGCTTATCCAAACCGATACCATCCCGGGCGGAAACCGCAACAACCGGAGCAAAATCGAGCTGCGGAAACAAAAACCGGGTTCGATCACGAGCGGCGTTGAATGCATTGGATATTCCGCCGAACAAATCCCATTTGCTCAATACAATTATCACGCCACGGCCACGTTTCACGATTTGATCAGCAATTTTTTTATCCTGGTCTGTGACACCCTCGGTTGAATCTATCAAAAGCAATACCACATGGGCTCTCGAAACGCTTGAAATAGCCCTTGAAACCGAGTAGTACTCAACTGCCTCTTTCACCGATTTCTTCCGTCGAATACCCGCCGTATCCAGCACGGTTATTTCGTTTCCTTTATAGAGAAAGGTTGTCTCAAGCACATCTCTCGTTGTTCCCGGCACTTCGGAGACAATGGAGCGGTCAGCACCTACAAGAGTGTTCAGAAGGGTCGATTTCCCGGTGTTCGGTTTGCCCAGAATCGCCAGGCAGAGCTCATTCTCCATCTGCTCCGGTTCATTCCCGGAAACCTCAACCTCGGGTGGCAATAGCTCAAACAGCGATTCCAGGAGCCTGTCGATATTGCGCCCATGTTCTGCAGAAATTGGTACGACTTTCTGAAAACCAAGACTGTAGAAGTCCCAGATAAGATCTTCCCGCTGTCCGTTGTCCGTCTTGTTGACCGTAAGTATCAGCTTATCCGAGAAGCGGCGGAGCAACTCGATAAGCTCATGGTCTTCCGCGGTCAACCCGGTGACCTCAACGAGGAGTAAAATGACATCCGCGTGTTCGATGGTTTCAAGGCTCCTCTCAGAAACCAGTTCGGATATCCCCTCGGAATCGCGCAGATAGCCGCCGGTATCGATGAGCACCGTTTCGCGACCGTTGATACGGCATACGGCCTCGACCGCATCCCGTGTGACACCGGGAGTAGGATCGGTAATCGCCCGACGATCACCCACTATCCTGTTGAATAAGGTGGATTTCCCTACATTAGGTCTGCCGACAATCGCAATGCGAGGAAGCGATGTTCTACGCGGTGACGATGTCGAAACGCTCATGCATCCAATTATTCACGTAATCATCGATCTCAACAACCGATCTCATATCTGAAATCGTACCGACGAGTTCCTCGGCATCCCAGACGGAAACGGTCCTGATTATCTTTTTGACTTCAGGTATTGAAAACGCGCTCATGCTGAACCCGTCAAGCCCCAAACCGAGAAGAATTACCGTAGCGTGCGGATCACCCGCCATTTCTCCACACATAATTGCAGGAATTCCAGCGGCGTGTGCGTGATCTATCACTACTTTCACCAGACGGAGCACCCCGGGGTGAAACGGTTCGTAAAGATATGCGATTCGCTCGTTGCCCCGGTCAACGGCAATGGTGTACTGAATGAGATCGTTTGTACCTATCGAGAAGAAACTCACCTGCCTGGCCAGAATATCGGAAGTCATGGCTGCGGAGGGGGTCTCAATCATGATACCTACGGGCACATCATGGACGAAATCTATCCCGTCCTTCCGGAGAGACGCCTTTGCCTCTTCAAGTTCCGCAAGCGCCATGTCGAGCTCCTCAACACCAGAAATCATGGGAAACATGATTTTCAGGTTACCATGGACAGATGACCTGAGCAGCGCTCGGAGCTGACTCCTGAAGATATCCTTGTGGGACAGACAGAACCGGATTGCGCGCCAGCCGAGAATAGGATTTGCCTCTTCAAGCTTTTTCATACCGGCTATTCGTTTGTCCCCGCCAAGGTCCAACGTACGAATGGTGACGCATTTTTCGCCCATCGCCTTGAGAACATTTGTGTACGCCTCGTACTGTTCATCCTCTGAAGGAAGTCTGTTTGACCTGAGAAAGAGAAACTCGGATCTGAACAGACCAATCCCGTCGGCTCCATGGGCAATAGCCGACTCGGTCTCCTCCGGAACTTCTATGTTCGCCATGAGCTGGACAAGTTTGCCGTCTTTGCTCTCGGCGGGCAGGTCGTTGAGGGTCAGCAACTCGATTTCACGCTGGTGATAGGCCTTTAGAGTATTCTGGTACCGGCGCTTGGTTGCACGGTCCGGATTGACGATCACAACCCCCTGATTGCCGTCGATGATGATATCGTCTCCGGTCCGCGCTACTTGAGTGATATTTGAAAGACCAAGAACGGCGGGAATCTCAAAAGCTCGTGCAAGTATCGCCGTATGTGATGTCTTCCCGCCGGCGTCCATTGCAATACCCTTCACCTTCCCCTTATACATGCCAAGCGCATCCGAGGGCAGCAGATTATGGGTGACGAGGATCACCTCTTTATCCAGGTCTGCAAGGGATATGCGCTCCCTGAAGAGCAGATGGTTCAAAACCCGTTTTGACACGTCGTGAATATCGAGAGTTCGCTCCTTCAAGTACACGTCGTCAGATGAATCGAGTTTATTGATCAGGCTGTCCATCTCTTCAAAGAGTATCCATTCCACGTTTCTTAGATGCTTTTCAAGGTTCTTTTCGATATTCCCGGTGAACTCCGGATCCTCAAGCATGAGAATATGAGATTCGATAAACTGTCCCGGATCCTTATCGATACCGCTGGTGCTGTTCTCTTTGAGCATTTGAAGCTCGTTACGCGCGCGCTCGGTAGCCTCCCAAAACCGTTTCTTCTCCGATTCGACCTCATTCCGGTCTATGGCATACTGCGGGACCTTGATATTTTCGTCGAGATAGAAAAAGACTTCCCCAATCGCTATTCCAGGTGAAGCTGAGATGCCGTTGAGCTTTTGCATACGATCCTTAGCCTGCACTACCACGTTAGTCTAACCAGAAAAATGGTAAACGGCAATGCATACGAAATCCTCCACAGGCAATATCATAAAATCGACCGTTTTTGCCGAAATAGATAATATGGGACGGAAGAAATCCTCTATCGGCTGCTTGTTTTGGACGGCCCTTGTATTGCTTGTACTCGTCGTCTTCCTTTTCAATAAGAGCACGATAGAGTCCGTAATAGAGAAAACAGGACTCCTGACATATCTCAGACGCGACAAGCCCCCTGAAACCGAAATCGTCGTGAAACAAACCGACGATCCGGAAAGCTCGGAACCGGACACGTTCAATGACACTCCGACGGACACCTCGCAGGACGCTTCGCCGCAAGCGCCGGAATCAAACACGGATAATCCGGAAGATCCCGGTCCCGGTGTCGATACCATAGT
>CAZHXC010000016.1:0-1313 GCA_964536145.1 uncultured Spirochaetales bacterium
CGCATAACCAACGGGATTTTGACCTGCCGATAACGCAGGTTCTCCACACCGATTGTCCCCACTACTACCGGTACGCACAAACGGGGGAATCCGAAGAGGAGTTTGCCGCGAGGCTTGCGGGCAACCTGGAAAAAATGATCCGGAAAGAAGGGCCGGAAACCATCGCCGCTTTTATTGCGGAGCCGGTCATGGGCGCCGGTGGCGTAATCGTACCGCCGGCTACATATTTTGAAAAGATACAGGAAGTATTGAAGCGATATGAGGTCCTCATGCTCGATGATGAGGTGATCTGCGGTTTCGGGCGAACCGGAAACATGTTCGGCTGCGAGACCTTCAACTTCAAACCGGATACCATCACTATCGCCAAGGCCCTCTCATCGGCATATCTTCCCATTTCGGCAATCATGCTGTCCGAGGATATTTTCAAAGCCATGGTCAGCGAGAGCGAGAAAATCGGTACCTTTGGCCACGGTTTTACCTATTCCGGACACCCGGTGTCCGCGGCAGTGGCGGTGCGTACCATCGAGCTCATGGCCGAACGCGATATCCTCGGTCATATCAGGAGTATTTCACCTCGCTTCCTCGATCGCATTAAGAGCTTTGCCGATCATCCGCTTGTCGGGGAGACCCGCGGAGTTGGCCTCGTCGGCGCAATCGAGCTGGTTGCAGACAAGAAAACAAAGAGAGCGTTTGATGAGAGCCAAAAGGTCGGCGCCTATTGCGCCTCCCGGGCTGAAGCCCACGGCCTCATCCTGCGTGCGATGGGTGACTCGGTGGCGTTCTGTCCGCCGCTGATCACCACCGAATCGCAAATAGACGATATATTCGATATCTTCTCAAAAGCCCTCGATGAAACCGAAAAGTGGGTCAACCAAAACAACCTTCGGGAGAAGTAACAGTGCAAAGATCAACAAAAGTGTACGGCGCCATTGAAGCGGGGGGCACCAAATTCGTCTGCGCGGTCGGGAGCGGTCCCGATGACTTGCAGAGTGAGCGGTTTGAGACTACAACGCCGGAACAGACTATCTCCGCGTCAATCGATTTTTTCAAAAATAAGAGCCGGGATCAGGATCTCGATGCCATCGGTATCGCATCCTTTGGCCCGGTTGATCCAAACAGGAACTCAACCACCTACGGGTACATCACAACCACCCCAAAGCCCGGGTGGAAGAACACGAACTTCCTCGGGATGATGAAGGAGGAGTTCGATATCCCAATCGCCTTTGACTCCGATACCAACGGTGCGGCACTCGGGGAGTATTTCTGGGGTGCGGGAAAAGGGTTGTCGGACTTCATCTATTTGACCATTGGAA
>CAZHXC010000016.1:1323-7291 GCA_964536145.1 uncultured Spirochaetales bacterium
GTATCGGCGGGGGCGCGATCTCAGAGGGGAAGCTCGTTCACGGGATGCTGCATCCGGAGATGGGTCATATCCACATACCTCTCAGAGCCGATGACCGATACGAAGGGAAATGTCCGTTTCACAATAACCGCTGCTTTGAAGGGCTCGCTTCCGGCCCGGCAATCCAGGGCCGATGGGGCAGATCGGCTGAATCCATCGATGAGGATCACGAAGCCTGGGACCTGGAAGCGCACTATATTTCACTGGCCCTGGTCAACTATATCTGCACACTTTCGCCAAAGCGGATCATCCTGGGCGGAGGCGTGATGGAACAACGGCACCTCTTCGCGATGATTCGTGGCAAAGTGGTAGAGCTTCTCAACGGTTACGTGCGCTCAGACCGCATTTTGAAAAACATCGATGAGTATATCGTGCCACCGGGACTCGGGAACCGGGCGGGGATCCTCGGCGCGATTGCCCTGGCGATGCAGGAAATCGGCGCGTAGCGGGCGCGCCGCGTTCGAGACCGACGCACGGCCACGCCCCCTCGTCAGTCGAGAACCACCTCAGCGGTTAGTCTCTTCTCATCGATCTCCACTCCAATTCCCGGCGTATCGGGCAACTCGACAGCCCCCTCCTTGTTGATAAGAAGCGGTTCTTTCACGAAGGCCTGATTGGCCTCAGGCACCAGGATCGGCGGATCGTAGGGATATTCCACCAACGGGCAGTTTTCCAGTGTCGCCATCGCCTGGAGAGTCGCGGGAAAACCGAGGCTGAACGCGATACCCGACATCACATGCGGGACGATCTGTCTGTTGAAATACCCAGCTATTTCCGCAGCTTTGCGAACACCGGTGATACCCCAGTTTCCGCCGAGCACCACATCCGGCTGAATGATGTCGTAGGCGCCCTGGAGAATGTGCTCGCGGAAATCGTAGTAGGTGGGGGTATGCTCACCGCCGGAAATGTTCATTTCCACAGATGCGGCTAAATCCGCCAACCCTTCGATATCGGTTCTCGGCAACGGGTCCTCGATGTAATAGACACCGAGAGCATCGAGCTCAAGCGCCATGTGAAGCGCCGTCTGCCGTGACCAGAAGGGATAGCCGTCGCTTGCGTTATTCTGATTTGCATCAACCAGTATTTTCAAGTCCGGCCCGACGGCCTTGCGGACCGCCTCAACCATCAGAAGATCTTCCTCCGGATCGATCCGGTGCAACCGCACCTTGACCGCCTTGAATCCTTCCTCCATGAGACTCAAGACGTGTTCGGCTTGCGCCTCCGCCGCGAGGAGCCGGCTCGTTGCTGCATATACCGGCTGGCTCTCCTTGCAGGCGCCGAGCAGTTTGTAGACCGGCATCCCGGCAGCTTTGCCGATGATGTCCCAGAGAGCGATCTCGATTCCCGAGACGTTCCACCCGAAGCTGCCCGACCGCTTTCCTCCCATGTACCGGTTCCAGAATTTTCCGACTTGAAACGGGTCCAAACCTTTGAGGATCCCCGGGTCCGTCATACCGGTGTCCGGGCCGAAACCAATCACTCCCTCATCGGTATACACCTTGTAACAGGAAAACCAGAACTCCTCGATTGGTTTAGCGAGCGGTCCTCTCCACGCCGCCTCCCACGGTTCGGCGAGCCTGACCGGCTCTTTTGCTTTCAATAGCTCAATCTTTGTCACTTTCATCGTTGTCCCTCTTTTCGATTGTATTCGCCTGTATTGGCCACCGGGCCGTCCCGACCGCCTCCCGGACCATCGGATTCCTCACCTACCGAGAAAAACTCCCGTATACCTTTCGACCCGAGCTGAGGAAATATATAGACCCCTATAAGCGCGAAGCCCGTCCCTATCACCCATTTGATAGGAAGCACCTCGCCGAGCACACCGCCGATGGCCATGCCTACAGGCGTCAGCCCGGCGGTGAGGGTTTCCAAAAGCCCGAACACCTTGCCGCGGTGCTGCTCCGGCACGGCGAGCTGCAAGACACTCTGTATGAGCACGTTGACAATGGCGTTGAAGTACCCCCCAATGGCGGCGCAGACAAGCATCGGCCAAAACACCCCAAAGAAGGGCAAAGCGATAAACGGCGTCACAAATGCGACGGTGCTGAAGCCGAACACAAGCATCCGCTTCTGCGCGGGGATTTTGATTGCGGCTGTGGTAGCCATGCCGATGACCATGAAGGCGGTGAATACCGCCATCAGAACACCATATCTCGACGGCCCGAGCCACTCGGTCCGGTGAAACAGCGGAATGATGAGCACGATCCCGATCATAGCAAAGAAATTGATCACGCCGGCCGCCAGCATGAGAAAACGCATCCCGGTGTGCGTCCAGACGTACCGGAAGCCCTCCTTCATGTCCTTGAAAAAACGGGATCTTTCCCTTGTTCGATGCGAGGCGGGGACTTTGAGAAACACCTCCGTCCCGGAGGAGAAGAGATATGAGATACCGTTCAGGAGAAACATCACGGGCGCACCGAGGGTTGCATAGAGTACACCGCCCAATGAATTGCCGAGAATACCCGAACCCGCGCGGATCATCGAGAAGAATGAATTGGCCTGAACGATCCGTTCGCGCGCCACGATGTCCGGTATAACCGACAGGACTGATGGGTTGAAAAATGCGGCGCACAGGCCGATGATGACCCCCGCCACAAAGACCATCCACACCTCAGCGTGACCCGTCATCGCCGCAATGGCGACGAGCACGACAACCACCCCGCGGATAGCATCCATCGCCACGAGGATCCATTTTCTGTCTACACGGTCGGCCACAACCCCAGCCAGCGGTGAAAGCAGGACCCGCGGAATGGTTGACGCCGCCATGAGCGTTCCCATGAGCGCGGTGGATCCGGTAACCGCGAGAATCCAGAACCCGAGGGCTATCTCATAGATGACATCACCTACGGCGGACACGAGATTCCCCTGCCACAGCAGGATGAAATTTACTGTCCAGAGTTTTGCAGGCGAATCTCGCTTTGCTGCAATGTTACCGGGTTTTTCATGATTCGCTTGCGTAGCCATCTATTTGCCTCCGGATACTGCCCTATTGCCATGTCTTCAGAAACCGAACGAGCGTCTTGTGGAGATTATCGAAAACGCTCAACCGCGCCATCTCGAACCCGTGGCTGTTTTCCCTCACGTGACCTATCGTCGCCACCCTCTCGGCGGCGCCTATGGCGTACGCCTTTGTGGCATCGGAGGCCGCATTGGAGAAAACCGCCACCTGCAGCTCGGTCCCCGCCTCGCGTGCCGCACGGCAAAAGTCGCCTATAAGGCGCTGATCGAAGTTGGTTCCGCCGTCCTTGCTCCAGATTGCCGGTCTTCCGTCAAGCTTGAGATCGCACCCCGGAGGAATGGGGGAGCCGTCAACCGCAGCAAACACCTCAGGACGCTCCCGTTGCGCAAGTACCGCGGCGCCGTGGCAACCGCCCTCCTCGTGGACGGTGAAGCACACAAGTGTGGGTCTTGCCGGTACGATAGACGAACCGACACGGACACCGGCCTCCGCAAGCCGCTCAGGCGAAAGCCCGGTCGCCACGAAAACATCGTCCCATCCAAAGTTTTTTGTGTCCGCATCGGGTCTGTGCACCGAGCCCATACAGAGCATCCCGGGCTGCACCTCGCCGTCACCGACTATTTCGACCGGCCCCTCGCCGATTTTAACGGGGTATAGACCGCCCTGCGCATCCACGCTCAGGTTACCATCGGGCCGGATTGCCGTGACAACCATACCAATTTCATCCATATGAGCGCTGAAGAGCAGCTTTCCCGCCGAAGGGTTTCTCCCGTCTATGCGAACGGTGAGATTACCGGCGCCGTCGCTCTCCGAGTTGTACCCCATTTCCTCGAGGATCGAAGTGACAACCGCGGCCATCCTCTCCTCACGCCCCGGAGGAGAAGGGGCCGCGACGAGCCTGGTGAACAGCCGCATCGCCTCGTGGTTCTTGTAACGTGATTCCATTGCGGAAGTCTACGCGATACCGGTAGCCCTGGCAATCCGTCCGACCGCGGATGGGCTAATACACGCGCCCCGCAGGCGGGCCCGGTACGGCGACATACGGTTCAGAGCCCGGCTCAAAGCAAAAGCTGTCCCATTCTGATCGCACCGTGAACAACCACGTTTTCAATATCGAGAATCACCAACGGGTATGTGGCAAGGGTTTGCTCGTGCACCGGATTGTCGCAAAACCGCGTTACAAAACCGGAACGCATAATGAGTTCTTTGTTCTTTACGGTGGTGTCACCGCAGAGATAGACGCCACCGGCGGGCCTGACAAGCAGAGCGAGCGTCTGCGCGGCTTCCGCGGCAACATTATAGTAATCGCAGACAGCCATCTGCGCCCCCGCATCCCCGGTGTTCGCTCTTTCGGCTATCCGCGATGCCTCACTCTTCCTGCCGGTGTTGTAGGAGTACAGAAACTCGAGCCCCCTCCCGGAGACGAGATCTTCCCATGAAGGGGCTTCGTTTTGCTGCTCCTCGAATGATCGGATTATGTCGATATGTCTTTTGTAGAAACTTCCGGCGGGGCAGTGCTGCGCCTCGCTGGTGAGGACCACCGGTACCGTGGAATCTGTGTAGACCAGCACCGCCATTCCAAATCCGGTACCAGGCGCGATGACAACCGAGTTCCGGTATCGGGCGGGCCTGTTTGCATTCAGATATGTGGTCCGCTCCCGGTGATCATCAAAGGCGATGGGGTCGATGGCGTACGCCGCCGCCTCCAGATCGTTTGCAAGAATTGTCTCTTCCGGCAATCCCCAGGAGCAGAGCTCCTCCAGATTCAGGTTTGTCTGTTCTTCCCAGTTTGTCATCATCCCGCTTCTGTGGTCATTGACGATGCCGGCCATCGCCACCACCGCAGACTGCGGTTTTTCAGACATTGCCGCGAGGTTCTTTTCAACGGCGCGCCTGAAGGCTTCCTTTGAGCGGACGGGATGAGTCCTGATAGCTTCCTGAACATCCGGCGGCTTTTGGATATCCTGCATGCGAAGGAACCGTGTATTGGAGCCGCCGACATCCACCACGAGACAGCTTGTTGAGTTGCCCATTATATCCTCAAGGCGCCATCATACCACGCCATCGCAAAACGTGTGTAGAAACACGCCGTTGCGACGCCGCCGGCATTTGCGCGCCGCGGGAGTCTTCGCGCCAACGGCCACCGCTTACCGTTCGCTCCCTTTTGCGGTATGATGGCGCCTGCATGAACAACACCGACGGACAACAACCGGGGCCGCAAACAAAGAGATTTCCTCTTGGTTCGACCCTCTTCATCGTAACTATTTTCTTTATCACCTTCCTCGCCCGCACGATCCTCTCTCCGCTCCTCCTTTCGGTGGAGGCGGAAATGGGCATATCCCACGCGGAGGGCGGCTCTCTGTTTCTCTTTGTCTCTACAGGCGTGGTGGCAATGTTGCTTCTATCCGGTGTGGTTCTCAAGCACTTGACTCATCACACCTGCATCGCCCTCGCCGCGCTCACCGCCGGCGCCGGTCTCTTTCTCGCCGCCGCAAGCGGCGTGCTCTTCTGGTTCAAGGTAGGGCTTTTTGTACTGGGTGTCGGATCAGGGCTCTATCTCCCTTCGGGCATCGTCACCATCACCGAGCTCGTCCGGGCGGAACGGAGGGGCATGGCGATATCCCTCCACGAGCTCGGCCCCATCCTCGGACTCGCCGCCGCCCCGTTTTTTGCCGAAATTGCCCTGCGAACCGCGGGATGGCGGAGCCTTCTCTATATACTCGGCGGCGTATCGGTTCTGCTCGGTCTTCTCTATGCCCGTTTTGGCGCCGGCGGCAGCTTTCACGGCGCGCCACCCGCCTGGAGCGAGCTCCGTAAGATCGTGAAACAGCGGGATTTCTGGCTGATCGCCTTCTTCTTTATCCTGATAATCGGCAATGAAATCGGTGTTTATTCGATGCTTCCTTCATATCTTGTCGCGGACAGAGGGATGGACCAACGGATCGTGAACACGATAGTGAGCACCTCCCG
>CAZHXC010000016.1:7301-16041 GCA_964536145.1 uncultured Spirochaetales bacterium
TCTTTATCATCTTTACCGCCGGATGGTTCGCGGACCGGTTTGGCCACCGCCGGGCGATTGCGCTCATTGCTCTCATCTGCGGCGCCCTAACCGCTATCATCGGTTTTGCCGACGGTACATTGCTGGTAATCGCGGTGTATCTTCAACCAATGTTCGTCTCATCCTTCTTCCCGGCCGGATTTATCGCGATGTCCCGGCTTACCGGTCCTGAGAAACGCAACCTCTCGGTATCGCTGATCATCCCGATGGCTTCGCTCATCGGCGGTGGTGCTATTCCCGCCTTGATTGGAAAACTAGCGGAGCTTGGCTTTTTCAGCCTGGGTTTTATCCTCGTGGGCCTAACGCTCGCCGTGGGGGTGGTGCTTGTTCCTCTTATGAATCGATAGCCCTTCGAATTGCGCCGGCGAGCTCTTGTTGTGTAAAGGGTTTCATTACCAGATCCTGGACCCCGATGCCCGCCGCCTTTTGCCTGGCTATCTGTTTGCTGTAGCCTGTGCTGAGGATTACCGGAATATCGGTCCTGACCTTGAGAATCTCCGCGGCGAGCTTATCCCCCTGCATCCCCGGCATCGTTATATCGGTGAGCACAAGATCAAAGTCATCCGGCGCGGCTTTGAAACACTCCAGGGCCTCATCGCCGTTGCTGCAGCACTCCACGCTGTAACCCAGACCTTCGAGCAGCCGCTTTCCGAGTCTCACGATCATCGGCTCATCGTCAACCAGAAGAATCCTCTCCTCGCCCCTCGGTGGTCCTTCCTCATCATCGACTCTGTTTCTTTCGTACGGACCGTCGCACGCCGGGAGGTACACCGTAAAACTGGTACCGGCGCGCTCAGCGCTCCTCATCTGTATCCCGCCCTCGAGATCCTTGACGATCCCATGGACAACCGCCAGGCCAAGCCCGGTTCCCTCTCCCACCTCCTTTGTGGTAAAGAAGGGTTCGAATATCCGCTCGCGTTCCGCCGCCGGAATACCGGTTCCGGTGTCCGCGACCTCCAGCGCTATGTACTTTCCCGCAGACAGACTGCCGGTGATGCTTTCCAGCGGTGTGGTTACTTCAACCGCTTCGAGCCCGACGGTAAGCGTTCCCCCATCACGCTCCATTGCCTGTGCGGCATTCGTGCAGAGATTCATGACGATCTGCTGTATCTGCGACGGCTCGGCACAGACCGGCGGGAGACCGTCGTCAATCTCCTGTTTGATTTCCACGTTGGCCGGAATCGAAGCCCTGAGCATCTTCAAACACCCTTCAGTCACCGGACCCGGCTCGATACGCGAGGGAAGCTGATCGCTCCTGCGGGCAAAGAGGAGGATCCGTGTCACGAGGTCTCGAGCGCGCAATGCTCCTTTGCGGACCTCTTTCAGGTGATCAAACACCGTGGTGCCGCCCGGAAGATCCATGACGGCGAGATCGATATTTCCCACGATGATGCTCAAAATGTTGTTGAAATCGTGGGCTATGCCGCCGGCGAGGGTTCCAAGCGCCTCCATCTTTTGACTCTGCTGCAGCCGCTGTTCCAGTGCCAGTTTCTCGTCCTCCGCCTTTAGCCTTGCGGAAATGTCGCGAATGGCGGCATTGCGGACCGAACGGCCTTTCCAGATGAAGTAGTTCAGCTTGGTTTCAACCGGGAAAACGGTACCGTCGTTCTTCTTGTGATATCGGACGGGCACCTCGGAAAGCCGTTCTCTGATCACCCTTTCCGTCTCCTCAGGTTCAGCCGAAATATCGGTGGTCCTCATCCGCAGAAACTCGTCCCGGGTGTAACCATACATTCGCGAGGCCGCGCTGTTTGCCTCGAGGATTTGCATGGTGTCGTTATCGACAAGGAAAATGGCGTCCGATTCCATTTCAAAGAGCTGCCGGTACTTCTCCTCGCTCTCCTTTTGCTCCGCATGCGCCTGCCGGCGCTCGATGTGATTTCCTATGAGCTCCGCTCCCAGACGCAGCAGCCGTATCTCATCTTCACTCCAGGTTCTTTCATAACGGAGCTCGTCAAATCCGATAAAACCCCACCACTTCCCCCTGACCTGGATTGGAAGTGCAAGGATCGAAACGACTCCCTCAGAAGAGAGCCTTTGCTTCTCGCTCTCCGGAAACTTCCGAACCACTCCGCCTATGTGACGGCCGCCGGCCATCATCTCCGCCCAGCGGCTGAATCCACGGCCATACGGCATGTATCGAATCTGTAACTCACCAGGCTCCGGTTCGTCGGATACTCCGTATATCTGACGCATGCAGAGCCCATCCACCGGATGAGAGACGTTCTCAAAAATATACGCACGCCCTACGCCCGCTGCACTCTTCAAGTGACCGAGGGCATTCTCCACAGCGTCCGGTTCTCCCTTTAGAAGCTGCTGCGAGCAGGCGGCCAATGCCTCCTCATGCCGCAGCCGTATCTGGAGCGTCCCCTCCGCCTTCTTCCGGTCCGCTATTTCCTGTTGCGCCTGCTCGAAGAGACGCGCGTTTTCTATCGCGGTCCCAACGATGTTTCCGATATGCTTGAGCAGTGTCAGGTGGTGTTGACTGAAGTGTTTCTCCTTCCGGGTGACGAGCGCCATCACCCCAAGCAGCTCTTCCTTGAACAGAATGGGCACGCCGGCGTATGAGCGAAATCCCCACGGGACCGTTGGCGAAGACGGGGAGATGACGTCCGGATTTAGATCTTCAACCAGCGGCTCCCCTGATTCGGCAACACGCCCGGAGGGCCGTTCCCCAAACCTGATCCCGCTGAGATCCCGGACAACACCCGGTCTCAATCCATGGTATGCCGCCGGGTAGAGACGTTGTTCGTCCTCGTTCAGGATGTAGATGAGCCCGGTTTCCACCCCAAGGACCGCGCGGGTTTCCTCGAGGGCGATGTCCAACACCTTATGCAGCTCGAGCGACCGGCTGACCGCGGTACCGATTGCGTTGAGCGCTCCGAGCTCCTCGTTGTGCCGTCTGATCTCCCCTTCGGCCTCTTTACGCCCGGTTATGTCCCTGCCTATGCCGATATAGCCTATAACCCGGCCATCGCCGTCCCGCAACGGTGACCCGTTGGACGAGTGCCAACGCCATGAGCCGTCCCTGTGTCTTACCCGATACTCGACGCCGACCTGTTTTTCACCGGTTTCACATACTCGCGTCAGGAACTCCCGGCAAAGATGAACGTCCTCCGGGTGTACATAGCATTCAAAGGATTTGCCTGTAGCTTCTTTGGCGGTATCACCGGTGTATTCACACCAGTTAGGCGAGATATAGGTGAAAACCCCCTCCGGAGAGAGGGCGTATACAATATCGTTGGCGTTCTCTACAAACAACCGGAAGCGGTTTTCGCTCACCCGGAGCGCTTCCACCGCATGCTGCCGGTGGATTGCCAGGGCGACTTGATTCGTAAGAATCTCAATGATCATGCTCCCCTGCAGCGGCCTGTCCTTGCGTGTCAGAATTATCACCCCGCCGTAGGGCGTTTCGTCGACAGAGAGCCCGATGGTATAGATCTTCTCCACACCCAACAGCGTCTCGAGGGCATCGCAGGTTTTTTTCCGGAATCTCCGAGTCAAGAGTGCGTAGAGGCCTCCTCTTAACTCCTCGATTTTCCCGGTTGTATAGAGCCGTATCTCTTCTTCACGCATATCATCAGGCGAAAACGACATCCGGCGAGGGTCTCTCCCGAGCAGTTTTAGGACCGAATCAGTCACCCGGCCAAAGCCCAGGTTGTGCCGCAAGGTGATCGACCTCGAAGCTGCGTCGTAGAGAGTGACAAGAACGTAGGCCTCAGGATTCAGGCGGTAAACACATTCGACGAGGAGAAGCCACATCTCATCGACATCGTTGGCCCGGTTGAGCTTGATGAGCGTATCTGAAAGAGCGATCAGGTCTCCGTGATCAGGAATAGAATCACCCTCTGTCAGTTTCTCGACTTCCACTGCTTACCGCCAAGGACTTCGCGAATCTTCTCACTGAGTGCCTGGATTGAAAACGGCTTTTGTATAAACGCCACACCGGAATCCATCACACCATGGTGTGCAATCACCTCGTCGGAGTACCCTGACATAAAGAGCACCTTGACTTGTTTGTGGTCCCGTGAGAGCGTTTCATAGAGCTGTTTGCCGTTCATCTTTGGCATTACCACATCGGTTATCAGCAGGTCAAGCCCGCCGCTATAGTCTTTCACGAGGGACAACGCCTCATCTCCGCTCCCGGCCACGAGTACGGTGTAACCCTTCTGCTCCAGAACACCGCATGTGAGGTCGCGCACTTGCTTGTCGTCCTCAACGAGGAGTATGGTTTCGGTGCCGTTGAGCTCGTGCGGTAGGGCAACGGCCTTCTCCGGTGGAATCGCGAGCTTTGCCGAGACAGGCAAAAACACCTCAAAGAGCGTACCGTGACCGGTTTCGCTGTACACCCATATATTCCCGCCGTGCTGTTTGACAATACCGTACACCGTTGCAAGTCCAAGACCCGTGCCCTCGTTTTCACTTTTTGTGGTAAAGAACGGCTCAAAGATGTTCTCGCGGACCTCCTGCGGCATACCGTAGCCGGTGTCGCTTATGGCCATAAGGACGTAAAGCCCCGGCTTTACCCCTTTCCTTTTTGACGCGTACTCCTCGTCGAGCTCGGCGAGGGAGGTCTCTATACGCAGCTCACCTCCGTCGGGCATGGCATCCTGTGCGTTGACCGCAAGATTCATTATCACCTGCTCGAGCTGTCCAACATCCCCCTCAACAAGCGGAAGCGACTCTTCGAGCTCCATCTGCACAATGATGTCCTCCCGGATCGTTCGCTTGAGGAGCTTTGCAAAGTTTTGCAGCAGGTCGTTCAGATTGAGCACCTTGAACTCGAGGGTCTGTTTGCGGCTGAACGCCAACAATTGCCGTACCAAATCACGCGCCCGTAAGCCTGCGTTGTTTATCTGTACCAGACATTCACTCCGGGGATCGTCTTTCCCGGTATCCTCGAGCAATATTTCGGCATATCCGAGAATAGGTGAGAGCATGTTGTTCAGATCGTGGGCAACCCCGCCGGCGAGTCTGCCAACGGATTCCATCTTCTGCGCCTGCCTGTACTGCTCTTCGAGCTTCTCGCGTTGTTTTTCGCTCTCCTGACGCTCGGTATAGTCATCATAAATCGATACGATCTCCCCGGAGGAGAGTTTGAACACGTAGTGCTCCATCCAGAGAGAGATGCGGTTGTCCACATACTCGAACATGGGAATGCGTTTCGGCTCCCCCGTTTTCCAGACCTCTCTCGCCGCCTCAAAGAGTCCCGCCGCCTTCATACTTGGATACACATCGAGCATGGACCTGCCGAGATGGGCCTCCCTGGGAAGTCTTCCTATCACTGCACCCGCCCGGTTGATGTCCGCAAAGATGAAATCCCCACCGTCGTCAACCACCGTGTATATGGCGACACCGTTGTGCATGTTTCTAAACAGCTCGCGGAATCTTGCCTCACTCATCCGCAGGGCGTCCTCGGTCTTCTTCCTTCCGGTCACTACGTTGTAGAGCGTAACGAGGTCACCGGAAGGGAGTTTGTATATCCAGGCTTCGCGCCAGGCGCCGGGGTCTCCCTCTTCACGGTAGAGGGCTGCGGGCAGATGAAGCGGTTCTCCGGAATGCAACACGCTCCTGAGGGCGTCAAGCAAGCCAAACTCCTCCGCTGCTCCTCCTGATTTCAACCGCTTGCCGATCAACGCGCTTCTGTCTGTCTGCTCTATCGACTCGGCGGCCTTGTTTACATCTTTGATGATGAAATCATCACCATCGTCCACCGGTTCGTATACCGCAACACCGCTTGGCAACTGCTCGAACAGCGCCCGGTAGCGTTGTTCGCTTTCGACAAGAGCCTCGGCCGTAATTCTTTCCCGGATGCCAATTGCCACGTTTACCGCGAGCCCTTCGAGCATCTCGATCGGTTGTTCGCCAAACCTTCCCCGCCTCGAATCGCTGAGCTGCAGCAAACCGTACACCTCGCCCGCGTGTTTCAGCGGCACGAGCGCGAGGGATTCGTATTCTTTGTTGAGACAGTTCTCTCCTCCTGGTTTCACAAAACCCGCGCCACGAGAAGTCGAACAAAAATCGGATGTACTGTTTGTCCAGAAGGTCCCGTACCCGGTAAAAAAGGGAAGCGCCGGGTCGAATACCCCGGCGATGACGTTGCCGCACATGCAATTTTCCGGCACGCACACATCCTCACCGGCTTCTACAAACCCTTTTGAGAAACCGCGGGTCTCTACATAGGGGTAGCCTTCATCCGTTTTGAGCCTGATGCCTACCGATTCATATCCGAGCCTGTCGAACATCAGCCCGGCAATACTCTTCAGGAACTCGTTAAGGTCGCTCCTCCTGTTCATTACCGTCAACAGCTCGAGCGAAAACTCCCGTGCTGATTCGGCTCGTTTCTTATCCGTGATATCCCTGACAAAGAAGACGAACCTGCCGCCGGAATGCCTCAGATAGCTCGCGCTAACATCGACATCTATTACCTTGCCGTCCTTTCGCCTGTGTCTGGTTTCAAACCTGATGCTTCCGGTTTTCCGGAGCCCCTCGAGCCGTCTTTTCACGTCGGCGGGTGTTTCGTAGATATCGATATCGGATACCCGCAGCCCTATGACCTCTTCCGCTGAATACCCGAGCATTTCCGCCGCCGCCGGGTTGCAGTCGACGATGCCCCCCTCATCAGTGACCAACCAGAAACCATCCATGGCAGTATTGATGATCTGTGTGTACTCGGTCTCCCTGGCCAGGCGTTCTGTGATATCCCTTGCTATTGAAACGGTGTAGTGGTTTCCGTCTATCCTGAAGTTTCTCGAGGATACCTCCACGGGGATTCTCCTGCCGGACTTGGCGACATGCATCATGCGAAAGAGCGCCGAGCCGTTTCTCGAGAGCGCTTCGACAACCTGCGTCCGATCGCCGCTGAGCTCTTCTGCATCCAAATCCGCAGGCGACATCCGGAGAAACTCGTCTCTGGTGTACCCGTACCGTGTGCAGGCAACCTCGTTTACCTCAACAAAGTTGTGCAACTTTCCGTTGCTTACCGGATGAACAAAGATCGCATCGTTGCTGCTGTTGAAAAGATGTTTGAAAAGTCCCTCGCCGATAACTACATCAGATTCGCTCACCGCCAACACCTCCCCGGCCCCGGTCCAGCACTTCCCTGACCATCTCGCCAAGCTCGGATTTCAGGAAGGGTTTTGCAAGGAATCCTTTGATTCCCAGGCCGTACGCCCGCTCCTTGCTAATTCTCTCGCTGTAGCCGGTACAGAGGATAATTGGGATATCGGGCCTGATCGATATCATCCGGATAGCAAGCTCATCACCGGTCATCCCCGGCATAGTCATATCCGTAATGACCAGGTCAAATTTGTCCGGGTCCTCTTTGAAGAGTGCAAAAGCCGCGCCGCTGTCGGTGCTGTCGGTTACGCTGTAGCCGAACCGTTCGAGCAGGTCTTTCTCCAGCTTTACGATGGGTTCTTCGTCATCAACGAGGAGGATGCGCTCCGCGCCGGCCGCTCCAACCTCGCTGACCTCGAGCCGCTCGTTTGCCGGCGCTTCCTCGAGAAGCGGAAAAAACACTTCGAAAGTTGCGCCCTTACCAGGTTCAGCAGATACGTGTATATCGCCCTTATGGTTCTCTATGATCCTGTACACAACCGCAAGCCCAATTCCATTTCCCTTCCCAGGTTTCTTGGTGGTGAAGTAAGGCTCGAAAATTCTTTCGATGACACGCGGCTCGATTCCCGGCCCGGTATCCGCAACCGTCAACACTGCGTACTTCCCCGGCTCGAGAGCAACATCCGCTGCATCCCCGGTATCGATCTCTCTCTCCTGCAGCCCGACGGATATGGTACCCCCAGTCTCTTCCATAGCCTGATACGCGTTGGTGATGATATTCAGGGCAACCTGGTGAAACTGGGTCGGGTCCGCGAGGATAAGACCGCAATCGTCCTGTATATCTTCAATAATATTGATCGTTGCAGGAATTGTAGCGCGGCTGAACTTCAGCGTCTCTCTCAACGTCTGCTGCGGTTTGATGGGGATAATCGCGTGTTCCGATTGCCGGCTGAAGGCGAGTATCTGTTTAACGAGGTCGCTGCCGCGTCTCCCGGCTTTGAGTATCTCCCTGACGTGATCATGATGGGGACTGTCCTTCGGCAGATCGTCGAGCAGCAACTCCGCCATGCCGACGATTGGGTAGAGGATGTTGTTGAAATCATGAGCGATGCCTCCGGCGAGATTGCCGAGGGATTCCATCTTCTGCGAACGTTCGATTTGCCGGTGCATCCGTTTGATCTCGGTCACATCCCGCCCTATCGCAATAATATACCGGTTCCCGTTTCCGTCCACGTAGAGGGTCTTTCTTGTATTCAGGAGGATGGTGTCACCGGTTGTGGCATTTGTAAGAGTTACATCGCTTACCGCCTCCTTTCCATGGCGTAGAACCTCATGATCCTTCTCCCAGAATATTTCGGCCTCCGGCTCGGGGTAAAAGTCATAATCGGACTTTCCGAGCACCTCGGTTCTGGGCGCTCCCACTATCTCGCAGAGTTTATTGTTTACTAAGACCCATCTGTGCTCCGCGTCTTTGATGCAAATCGGATCCGGAATTCTGTTCAATATGGAGATGAGATAACCGCCGCTCTCCCCTCTGCCTGCTTCCTCGAGATCCCTCGCCTCGGAGTCAGAAAGCCGTTTCCGCAGCCTCTCGTTTTCGGCCGCGAGTTCTTCATACGTAAATTTTTGCTCCATGATACTT
>CAZHXC010000017.1:0-461 GCA_964536145.1 uncultured Spirochaetales bacterium
GAAAATATTTTTTGTAATTTTTCAAGTGTACTAATGTGAATATCGTCGAGCCGTTATCGCTTCTCCTTGCAAGCTTGGAAGGCTCGTTTTTCCCGCCCGGCTCGCGATCACCATTCTGCTCAAACCAGATCAACACCTCGTATTCGCCGTCCGGAACATCGCGAAAATCGATATTCCCTTCAATATGCCAGTAGGTACCGCTTTTATCTTCATTCCAGTACCAGGACGGTTCACTATACGCTTTGATCTCCTTGCTTGAGTTCAAGTCTCTGACCGTGCCGGCTATATATGGCTTGCTTCCCGTAATCTCGGTTTCATAGATATAGAAATCAGCCCTGACGCTCACTACGTTTTCACCGTCCTTTGATGCGGCAAAATCGGGATAGAATACCTCGAGAACCGCGTCACAGCTCGATAGGGCAAAAAGGGCAATGCAGATAAGAATTGCTGTTCGTATGGAT
>CAZHXC010000017.1:471-3914 GCA_964536145.1 uncultured Spirochaetales bacterium
CTCCTCTCTAGAAGTAGAGCGTAAGGTTGAGGGAAGGCACTAATGTATTAGATATCTTGTCCACGGCACGCTCTCTTGATTCCTTGTTTACCAACTCCGCAAGAGTGTTCGTCATAGAGCTAAAGCTGTGGAAAACGGAGGTCCCGGAGAGGTTGATGCCAATCCAGTCCCATTTCAAACCGGCACCCAATCTGAGATTGGCGCCAAAGTTGTTCTGTATGGCCTGACCGCTACCTTGCTTGTAGACATAGACATTGTTCAGCCCAACCTCGCTGTATAGGAGAAAGGGTTTCAGGTAAAACTGAACGCCTGCATCATAGAGATTGAGGAAACCCGGGCGGTAGTACCCGGTCCAGCCCTCAATTATGGAAGGCGGAATAACAAGAGCATCCCAGGAAAAATAGACAAATCTCCACAGCACGTATCCGATATGAAATCCGCTAATTGCGTCGTTTTTTTCCTCGGCGGAAACACTATCAACTCTGATAGGCGTCCATGACAGGCCAAGCTCAATCTCATCGGAGAAAGCCGGCGCGGCACAGAACACAACAACACAAGATAGCAGGGCAATTGCGGCTTTTCTCATATTACCCTCCTCATAAAAGCCAATGTACTATACCGAAGAATATAGACCAAGTGTGCACATTTTCAAAGTGGTTAGCAGCCATTGGCACCATGTTGCCGGTTAGGTATCTGGTGTATACATTGTGGATAATCACAACTTGTGCCGATAAACTGAATAATCAGCAGACTGAGGAGTTTCTGTGAAGTCACATATCGTATTCGTGCTCGCTTGCGCGTGTGTTTTTGCTATTTCATTACTGGCGCCGGTAGCGGCGTTGGCGGCAAACACCATCGAAAGCGACAGAAATGACGACGGCAAAACCGACCAGTGGATTGATGACCTTGGTGACGACCGGTTTCGCGTAACAAAGGATAACAATTTTGACGGTAACGTTGACTACGCCCTGATATACACCTCCGATGGAAGAAAGGAGTTCGAAGAACTCGATATTAACTTCGACGGGGAGATGGATGATTTCTCCTACTACCGCTCGGGCGTGCTGTACCTCCGTAAACTGGACACGAACTACGACGGAACGAACGATCTTTTTGTGTTTCTAGATGAGGGCGTGTACATCTGGAAAATAGAGCGAGATACCGATTTTGACGGCGAAATTGACTACGTAAAGGAGTACGGTCCCCCGCCTGAGACGGAGGAGTGAGAGGGGTACATGTGAGCGTTATTACAGGTTTCCACGCAATTGAAGAGTCATTACGTTCAAATGAGAGCGGAAAGCTCTTTATCGCCGGGAAGGGAGAGAGAATTGAAAAACTGGTTGGTGTGGCAAAATCCACGGGTATCCCGGTGCACCGCGTGGGGTCTCAGGAGCTTGACAGGCTTGCGAAGGGTCAGGACCACCGGGGAGCGGTGTATCTCATCGAGGGGCCGGGAAAGAACATACAACCCGATCTGAAAAGCGCCATATCTGAAATCTCATCTGAGACGGCGCTTGTTGTCGTCCTTGACGGCGTTACCGATCCTCACAATCTCGGAGCGATACTGAGGTCGGCCGATCTTTTCGAAGTGGATTTTGTGATTCTCCCTGCAAATAGAAGCGCCAGACTCAACCCCACGGTTGCAAAAACCTCCGCCGGCGCAAGTAACTACGTACCGGTAGTGAGCATTCCCAACCTCACCAGAGCGCTTGATGAGCTGAAGCGTGCGGGGTTCTGGATCTACGGTGCCGATGCCGGTGGAAAACCGGCGTACGAGATAGATCTTACCGGCAAAGTCGCCCTCGTAATGGGAAGCGAGGGACGTGGGCTCGGACGATTGGTCCGCGAACGATGTGATGAAATTTTGAGTATTCCGGTTCGTGGCAATATCGATTCACTCAACGTATCGGTTGCTGCGGGAGTGTGTATCTACGAAGTTCGCCGTCAGCAGGATTTCAGGTACGGGCGGTCCCGCAACCGCAATTCTACTCGTTAGTAAAAAACTTCCTGCCGATATCGTCTCGGTACCAGGCGCCGTCAAAAACCACCTCAGGCACCGCCTCGTATGCGGCGTGATTTGCAGACACGGTGTTCTTGCCGATGCCTACAACGGTGAAACACCTGCCGCCTCCGGTAACAATCCTGCCCTCTGCATCCCGTTTTGTAGACGCGTGAAAGACAATCTGGTTTTTCGCTTTTCGGTCCGGCAGTGATTGAACAGGAACGCCCTTGGGGTAGTCACCGGGATAGCCGGCACTTGCGACCACAATGCCCAACGCGGAATCCGTCGATATCTGCAACGGAAATTTGGCTATCGTGCCGTTGAGAACCGACTCGCACATGCTTACCAAGTCGGATTTGACAAGCGGTATAAGGACCTGGGTCTCAGGATCACCAAAACGAACGTTGTATTCGAGCAACTTTGGCCCGTCCTTGGTAATCATGATGCCAAAATACACCACTCCCCGGTACAAAAGCCCTTCTTTCTTCAATCCTGTGAACGTACGCTCAACAATCTGGTCTACAACCAACTTTGCTTGTGTATCGGAAACCATCGGAACCGGACATATCGCACCCATGCCGCCGGTGTTTTCGCCTTCATCGTTTTCACCGGATTTCTTGAAATCCGCGCAGAACGGGAGGAGTATATAGTCGGAGCCGTCACAGAGCGCAAAAACCGAGATTTCCCAGCCTTCCAGGTACTCCTCGACAAGCACGCTGTCTGTTTGCAGAACCCGTCTGCCAAAGGTGATCATTTCGTCCTTGTCGGTGGATTCCAGCACCCCTTTTCCGGCGGCAAGACCACTTTTTTTTACAACGAAACGCCCCTTACGGCGTCCAATATGCTTTTCGAATGCCGATATGCTGTCGAACTCTTTGGCACTTGCGGTAGGGATGGCGTGAGATTTCATAAAACGTTTTGAAAACGCCTTGCTCGACTCGAGCCGTGCGGCCTCTCTTCCCGGGCCGATTACACGTATAGATGATTCTGACAATACATCGGTTATGCCGTTGGCCAGCGGTTCTTCAGGTCCTACGAATACCATATCGATCGACCGGTCCTTGCAGACCTTGAGAACGCCCTCGGTGTCGTTTGGATCGAGCCGGGGCAGGTTCACGCCGTGCTCTTCCGTCCCGGCATTCCCGGGAGCAATAAATAGTCCCGATATACGGTTACTTTGGGCGAACTTCCACGCCAAGGCGTGCTCTCTCGCACCGGAGCCCAACACTAGTACCTTCAAAACCTCCTCCTCATTTTCGCTTCGTTACTGTGCCGATTCTCACCAGATCGATTCCCGAGGACTCGGCTTTCGCTTCGAATGATACGGCTTCTTCCGCGGCTACGGCGAGTACCATTCCAATACCCAGGTTGAACACTCTCCGCATTTCCCCGGTTTCGACTGCGCCGCCTTCCTGAATTTCACGGAATGCAATCGGATACG
>CAZHXC010000017.1:3924-4681 GCA_964536145.1 uncultured Spirochaetales bacterium
AGGTGAGCTCGGGTCTTAAGTTCTCAGGCAATATCCGCTGGATATTGGCGTCGAGCCCCCCTCCCGTGATGTTGGCGGCTCCAACTATGCGTTGCCCTTCCGCGAGAGTCTCGAGTTCCTTTACGTAGATCTTTGTAGGAACAAGCATCTCCCGCAGAATCCTTTCATCGTCAAGGTTCAGTGTTTTTCGCGCAAGCGACAACCCGTTTGAGTGTATGCCGGAGGAGGGGAGCCCGTACAGCGGGGTGCCTTCCGCAATACCACCGGTCACCGGAAGCATGGCCTCTTTCTCAACGATACCGACCGCAAATCCGGCAAGATCAAACTCTCCCGCACCGTATACATCGGGCATTTCCGCGGTTTCACCACCCGCGAGCTTGCAGGCGGCCATTTCGCAGCCTGCGACAATCCCTCTTATCAGATCATGCATTACCGTCTCTTCGATCTTCCCGCAGGCTATATAATCCAAAAAGCTGACGGGCTTTGCCCCGGAGGTAATAAGATCGTTTACGCACATCGCCACCAAATCAATTCCGATGGTATCGTAGGCTTTGAGCGCCCGCGCGATAAGGGCCTTTGTTCCCACACCGTCGGTTGTCGTGAGGATGACCGGTCTTCTGTATTTGTCGGTATCTATTTCAAAACCGCCGGTGAAACCGCCGATATCTCCGGAGATCGCGGGGCTTGAAATGCTCCTGATAAAATCTACAAAACTATCGCCCCGCTCGATGTCCACGCCGGCGTCTCGGTATGTCTT
>CAZHXC010000017.1:4691-15025 GCA_964536145.1 uncultured Spirochaetales bacterium
CATTACGCACCGTTTTCGCAGACCGGAACCGGATAATCACCGCTGAAGCAGGCGTCACAGAACCCGCCGTTGTCGTTTACGCATCTTCTCAGATCCTGTAAGGGTAGAAACGCTACGGAATCTGCGCCGATAGAAGCGGCTATTTCATCCGGAGTCATTCTATTGGATATAAGCTCTTCTCTCGTTGGAATGTCTATACCAAAAAAGCAGGGCCATTTCAGCTCTGGAGCCGCGAGACGCAGATGTATCTCCTTCGCGCCCGCCTCCCGTACCAATTTTACCAGATTTCTGGAAGTGGTACCGCGGACAAGCGAATCATCTATCAGAACGACCCGTTTGCCTTCGATTGCAGGGCGCACAGGATGAAGCTTCATGCGGGCGGCAAGCTCTCTTTCGGTAGTTGTGGGCAGGATAAACGATCTTCCGGTGAAGTGGTTTCTTGCAAGGCCAAACTCAAACGGGATTCCGGATCTTTCCGCATAGCCGAGGGCGGCACTGTTGCCGGAGTCGGGCACTGGAACGACGATGTCGGCTGAGTTTTTCTCTCTGTCGGCCAGCGCTTTACCGATGATTTTGCGTGTAAGATGCACCGAATGGCCGAATACCTCGGAATCCGGCCTCGCAAAATAGATCAACTCGAAAACACAAGGTCTTGGCGTCACCGGCGTTGTGAAAAACTCGGAAGTGGTGCCTTTGGCGCCGACAGTGATCAATTCACCGGGTTTCACCTCACGTCGGTTTGACACTTTGAGGATATCGAGCCCGCAAGTCTCTGACGCAACGAAGGTAGCTCCGTCCTTTTCTCCGATATAGAGAGGCCGGAATCCGTACGGATCGCGCACCGCGATCAGCGTATCGTCATGAATGATGACGATGCTGTATGCGCCCTCGAGTTGCCGTAAGCTTTCTATGAGCGCCTCATTGAAAGAGGTACACCTCGATCTGGCGATGAGGTGGAGTATCAATTCCGTGTCTGAGGTGCTTCTGAAAATCGAACCTTCCCGGTAGAGAGATGCGTTGAGCTCGGCCGCGTTTGAAATGTTCCCGTTATGGCCGATGGCGATTTTCCCTTTATTACATTCAGCAATCACCGGCTGTACGTTTTCAATGGTGTTACCGCCGTGGGTGGAATACCGGACATGACCGATGCCAACTTGCGATTGAACGCGTTCCTCGAGAAACCGGGCCAACACGGCGGCGACTGATCCCTGACCCTTGTGAACCACAAGCTCTCCGTTCCTTCTATAGGTCATGCCGGCGCTCTCGTGCCCCCGGTGCTGTAGCGAAAAGAGCGCGTAAAATAGCTTTTCAGGTATGTAATCCTGATTTGGGTTATGGATGCCGACTACGCCACAATGATGAGGCAGACTATCAGAAGGAGAAAACACATCGATTGTATATCACCCACTTCCCTGGTGGTCAAGGCCGGCCTTTGGCGTCTTCAGCGTTGGTTTTTACTTCCGGTGTGTTCGATGATGGGCAACGGTGCGGCTACGGCTCGATGCCGAAAAACCTGCAGCTGTTTTGGTAGAGTGTTTCCGTCACCTGCTCCACAGGCTCATCACGCAGTTCCGCGATAAACTCGGCGGTAGCATGCAGGTAGGCCGGCTTGTTCCGCTTGCCGCGATAGGCTGACGGTACCATGAACGGACTCTCCGATTCGATGAGCATTCTGTCGAGGGGCATGTTCTTGGCGGTCTCGTGAAGGTTTTTCGCGTTCCTGTAGGTGACGTTGCCGGCAAAGGAGACATAGAGGTTGAGCTCCAACGCGTCCTGTGCGTAATTCCAGTCTTCTGAATAACAGTGAAGAACACCGCCCTTTTCAGGGAGCTTGTTTGAAAGGATCCCCAAGACGTCGCGGCCGGCGTCTCTGTTGTGGATAATGACCGGAAACTCCAGCTTGTCTGCAATTTCGAGCTGTCGGATAAAGAGCTCGATTTGTGAGTCCTTGTTACCGAATTTCCTGTAGTAATCGAGCCCGATCTCACCAATTGCGACAATTCTGTCGAGTTTGGTGCCTTCTTCAAGCTTTAGTTCCCAATCTTTGCCCGGGTGCGAAACTTCTGAAGGAGATACGCCGATACTATGATAAACATGTGTTGCGGTTTCCAGGTTTCTGTATACCTGGAAAAAATCGTAGAGGTTATTGCAGATACTTATAATATGTTCGACGTGGTCTTGTCGCGCTTCCTGAGAGATTATAAGTTGTTCGATAGGGTCTTCGTTAATAAGCCCTATATGCGCGTGAGTATCAAATAACCGCATGTGACGTCCAGTAAAAAGGATTTCTATAGGGTTACATCATTAGGAAATTCCTAACGTGTTAGTTAAAATTACCATAAAGAGGCGGAGGAGTCAAGATATTTGACAGTTTTTCAAGGTCGTGATAGTGTATTGAACATTAGGTTGTTGCTCCCAATAGGTACGCTTGGGCACCTTCGCGCACGAAGCATCCGGTCTATGCAAACGGTGGCCGACACCTTGGAACAGAAACCTACCGGCGGGGAGGAGTGATAATTGTCACCGGCTAACCAATACAAAAAATTCGAAAACAAGCTTGCCTTTGAATTATCCCGTATTTTCAGAAGCTTTCGACGTTCGGTTATCCGTTTTTTCCAGAGAATTGTTCAGACAGGCAAGCAACGTTTCACGATCATGCTGATCCCGCACTCTGAGAAGAAGATTTTCAATTTCAAGCTTTCGCTTTTTTCGCTGATTTTTTTGAGCCTGCTTCTTATAGGAATATTCGGCACATTCCTGGTATACACCACCCAGTTTACGGGATTGAACAAGCTACTCACCGCAAAGAGCGCAAGCCTTGAAAGCACGGAAGCAAGTCTTGAGGCAATCCGGGATGAATTGTTCAATTTGAAGCAGACTGCGGGTATGTTTTTCAACGAGTTGAGCGCAACTAATAGTTCATTAGGATTTGAGGATTCGGAGTCCGGTCGCATTGCCGCGGCGGACGGGGACATTTCGTCCTTCTTTGCCATCCAGGAACACGATGAAAGCCTCATTCGCGAGCTCGCGGACTTAAGAAATCTTGCTGATTCGATGCTGAACAGCATCGATACCCTCAAAGACATCAGCAAGCTGCAGGAATCGACCCGGGAGCTCCTTGCCGATCTGCCGACCTATTGGCCGGTTCAGGGGCATATCAGGCTCACAAACTATTTCGGCTTTGCGGAACATCCTATTACAAAGCTCACGTATCTGCATAAAGGTATAGACATAGCCAAGTCTCCTGGTGTACCTATTTATTCTGCGGCAAACGGCAAAGTCATAGAGAAGAAGTTTGACAAAGGCGGATTCGGCAACTACATCGTCATCCGTCATAAGGCCGGTTTTAACACCAAGTACGGCCATATGGCTGAAGTGCTGGTGAAGGAAGGAGATACCGTGGTTCAGGGTCAGCAGATAGGTACGATGGGAAGCACGGGCCTCTCTACCGGCTATCACCTCCATTTTGAAGTTAGACTCGGCTCACAGGTACGAGACCCATTGATCTATTTGCGAATGCGGGATAGTGTGAATCCGGGATTTGGAACGAATTAGAGACCGGTAGTTTTATGAGCGATCATTTGATTGAAAGCGACTCATTTATAAATTCGATTGTCGGCGAAGGAACGTCTTTTCAGGGAGAGCTCCGGCTTAACGGCCTTTTGCGAATAGACGGCGATTTTTCAGGAACGATACGGACCTCCGGAAAGGTTCTTATCGGCAAGAGCGGCCGTGCAGAATGCACCATACGGGCCAATACCGTCGTGATTGGCGGTATAGTGCGTGGAAATATCTACGCGGAAGAGAAAGTAATCGTACTGTCCACCGGAATGATGATCGGCAACATTCACTCACCGAGATTGATAGCGGAAGAAGGTGTTATCTTAAACGGCAGTTGCCTTATCAAACAGGAAGAAAGCGAATCTGAACTATCGGAACCAGTAGAAGAAGAGCAGAGTTTTAACGCCATCAAGTTCCCGCGTTCAGAGGCAAAGGAAGATCGCCGGCCAAAACCGACTGTCGAGGAGAGCGGCGGCGAGCTTAACAGAGAGCTTTCTTCATGGAACCGATAGATCCTACCGGCAAATCGATATATTCGCCCCGTAACAAGAACAAGAAGAAGATAAAGAAGAACGTCGGCGCCCTGTCGTTCTCTGCGCTCGTCAGCGGTGAGGAAGCCGGCGGGGACAGCCCCGTTACATCCGCCGGGTTTTTCCAATACGAATCCTTGGAAAGGATGCTCGATGACATTCACGCGCTTGGAGAGAAGATCAGAGAAAACCCTACCTACGCAATGATTTCCAGTTACCGTGCGGCGGTACGCGCTTTTTTGAAGCATGTGGTTGACGGAGCATTGAGCGTCGAATCAAAGCAATCCACGCCAAACGTGCTCCGGCAAAAAAAGTTCACACTGGTCAAAATTATCGATCAAAAACTCGATCGCCTCGCTTCGGGTGTATTGATGAATCAGCGTGAAACCTTTGATATTCTTGCGAGGATAGATGAAATAAACGGTATGCTTATCGATCTAATACGTTAGGAGTCCAGGAAGAAGGTGGGAGATATACAACGGAAGGAAAGCCGGGAACCGCTTGAACAGGCCGGCCCTCAGGAAACTAAATACTACAAAGTCAAAGTTCTTCATTCCAGTGAGACCCAGGTGTGTGAATGGGGAGGCTCTTGTCTTGGACCGGATACCCAGGTAATTGTGAATTCCCGGTATGGGAAGGATTTGGGCCGGGTTTTGGGATGTCTCTGCGGCAATGTCGCCGACAGCAATGGCCTGTCGGATATTGTGCGGGTAGCTACGCAGAAGGATCTACGCAGCTACGAGAAGAACAGCGAACGAGAGGACGAAGCCCTCGAAATCTGTCGTGGTAAGATCAGAGCTCATAATTTGGATATGAAACTTGTGTCGGCGCATTTTCTGAGCGATGAATCGAAAGTGCTTTTTTTCTTCACGGCGGATGAGCGGGTGGATTTTCGCGCTCTGGTCAAAGACCTCGTATCGGTATTCAAGATGCGAATAGAACTCCGGCAGATAGGTGTCCGGGATGAGTCACGGGTCATCGGGGGTTTGGCGGTCTGCGGCAGAACTTTCTGTTGCCATCAGATAACCGATAAATTGCGGCCGGTATCAATAAAGATGGCGAAGGAGCAGAATCTTTCGCTGAACTCACTAAAGATATCCGGACCTTGTGGCCGTTTGCTATGTTGCTTGTCGTATGAGTTTGACTTTTACAAAGAAGAGAAGAGCAAATTGCCCTCTGAAGGGAGCAGGATCAAGATCGAGGACACGTTCTTTCGCGTGCAAGAGGTGAATTTGCTGTCAAAAAATATCCGTCTCTCCGCCCAGGACGGGAGGATCAGAGATCTGCCGTTCTCATCTTTTTCAAGGAACGAGCAGAGCGATCGTTGGGAAGTAGTGCTCGATCCTGAGCAACCCTCGTAAACGGCAGAATCCACGGAGCTGTTCGCAATGCGCAAGAACTCCTGCGTTGCGGGACAGTCACAATTGCTGTATAAGAGCACCTCTATAAACCGTTGCTTTGGCATCCCGCACGTACGAAATGTGGGTTTTTCGATGTGCCCATAAGAGTTTTTTTGTTGACGCTTTAGAGGATTACTGCTATATTCGCCCAAACTTCGACAGATAATCACGGGCCTTGCCCGGGAATAATGCCGCAAAAGGAGAAAAAAATGGCCAATGTTAGTAAGAACTCTCGCACGGGATCAACAGCTCAGAAGTTTGCATGCACCTGTGGCGGTGAAGTAAAGATGAAATCGATTTTTACCAAGGGAAAACTTCGGTTTGTAGCCGAATGCGATAAATGCAACAGGCAGGAACGGAGGCCCAGCGATTTCCGCTAAGATCCGCGTTTTTTAGAAATCGCGCCGGCACATGAGGCCGTTCCGTCGGAATCCGGCGGAACGGTTTTTTTATTACTTTTCAGTAATAGCGCTTAAGTGTTGACAGCAAAGAACTTATGTAGTAAGTTTTCGTTCTTAATCAAGAATACCACCGGAGGGTGAGCAGCTTGCTAGGTAAGGGATCGGCGGCCAAACGCCAAAGGCAGAACGAAAAGCGACGCTTGCGAAATCGATCTGTTAAAAGCACCATACATACGGAAAAAAGAAAGTTCTTAGAAGCGGTTGAAGCGCGGAATGCTGATGAAGCGCAGAATCACTTTGACAGAGTCACAAAGCTTATCGATTCAGCCGCGAACAAAGGTGTATACCCGAGGAACACCGCAGACAGAAAGAAGTCTCGACTGCACAAAATGCTGAACTCAATGCAAAACGAGTAGTCTTAGATAATGGAAGGTTAAGTTTTGGCAGGAAACAAACTGACCAAAGCGGAAATCATCGAAAGCATCTACGAAAAGCTCGGTATCAACAGGAAAGATATCCACAATATAGTAGATGAGTTCTTTGAGGAAATAAAAAGCGGCCTTTCTAACGGCAAGGTTGTGGAACTGCGAGGATTTGGGACCTTCGAGATACGAACGCGAAAGGGAAGGGAACGTGCGCGTAATCCCAAAACCGGTGAAATAGTGCCGGTAAGTGCCCATGGCGTAGCAGTGTTCCGTCCCGGCAAAGAGCTCAAGCAGATCGCCTGGCCACTCAAACAGTAATGCTCCCATCGTCAGCTAATCTCGAACAGCCAAGGCCCGCGGGCCGTGCGTTGATTATTCGGCTCGTTAACGACCTCATGCTGCTCGTGCTATCGGCGCTGCTGTTCTCACTCGCCTTCCCGAGCTTCCTCTCTATATGGGGCTGGTTTCCGCTCGCCTATTTCGCTATCTTCCCGCTGTTCATCGTCGTACACAGGAATAACTGGATTGGCACTGTGTTGCTCGGCTTCCTCTACGGCTATGCCGCCTACGCGCTTTTCAATTTCTGGCTGACGAAGTTCCACCCCCTCGCCCATATCATTGTACCGGTTATTTACGGCGTCTACTTCATGGCGCTTTTTCCTCTCTTGAAGTTGGCAGACCGGCTGTATCCGAAACACGGTCACCTTGTCCAATTCCTGATCTGGATGGCGTTTGAATATCTGCGAACCCTCGGATTTCTCGGCTATTCATACGGGGTACTGGGCTATTCACAGTATCTCTTCCTTCCGCTGATCAGAGTTTCTTCCGTCACCGGGGTGTGGGGAGTAACCGCCCTGGTCGTTTTCCCATCGGTATACCTGGGGAACGCGCTGAAAGAAATTACGACCTTCAATGTACGTACCTGGCTGGAGGCGGTCAGAGATTTTGCGCGCCGTAATCGCGTGAGCTTGATTGTGTGGGCCGTATTGTTTGTCGCGGCGCTGATCTTCGGTTTGTTTCAGAAGACCGATTTTAGCGATCAACCACAATGGCGTGTTGCGCTTATACAGCAGAATGTAGATCCATGGCACGGCGGTCAGAAAGCATACGAGCAGTCCTTTGAAATACACTCGCGGTTGAGCACGGAAGCGCAGCAGAAGCACTCGCCCGATATCGTGATCTGGTCTGAGACGGCTTTTGTTCCGGGCATAGACTGGCATACGAAATACAGAACCGACCGCGACCGCTACAGGTTGGTGAGGCAACTCAGGGAATACCTGAACGAGCAAGAGGTGCCCTTCGTTATTGGAAATGACGACGGTCAGCTCGATAAGGTTGGAATGCCGCCTGTGAACTGGGACGGAACACTCAACAGGCTGGATTACAACGCCTCGATTCTGTACGTGGACGGTGAAATCGTTGACACATACAGAAAGTTGCACCTCGTCCCGTTCACCGAAAGCTTTCCATTCGAAGAATCTCTGCCGGGGATCTACAACTGGCTCAAAGAGGCGGACACCCATTTCTGGGAAAAGGGCGATGAGTACACCGTCTTTGAAGTCGACGGTGTACGCTTTTCAACACCCATCTGTTTTGAGGATACCTTCGGCTATCTGTCACGGGGATTCGTGCTGCATGGCGCACAGGTGATCGTGAATATGACAAACGATTCCTGGTCAAAATCTGTCGCCGCACAGATGCAGCACATGAACATGGCCGTATTCAGAGCTGTGGAGAACAAGCGGACGGTTGTGAGGGCTACAAACGGAGGTATGACCTGTACGATAGAACCGGACGGCCGTATCACCTCCATGCTCGATCCGTTTGTCGAATCCTATCTGGTGAATGAGGTGCCGGTATATGATGAAACCACCACCGTGTACACCAGGTGGGGCGACTGGCTGGCTCAGGTTTTTGTGGGGGCGGCCGGCATTGCTGTCCTTGCGGGTATTATCCTGGTGCTTGTCCGCCGCTTTGGCAAATCGTAAATCATGGTCCACCCTCTCGTTGACAATTGCTGCCAAGTGAGACAAAATATTTAGTGATGGACAAGAAAACAAAAATATTGATCGTGGATGATGAGGCGCTCAATCTCGAGTTTTTCGACGTGATGTTGAGCAATCTCGGTTTTGCGGTTGAAAAAGCCGAAGACGGAGAAATGGCACTCGAGAAAGTGGCTGAATCTGAGCCGGATCTGATTCTGCTTGACAACATCATGCCCAAGCTTTCCGGGTGGGAAGTAACACGCAAACTAAAAAATGACCCTGAATATGCGGATTACCGGGACATTCCGGTAATCATGTTTTCGGCGATGGATGACGCAAAAGATAAGGTAGAAGGATTTGAGCTGGGGATTGAGGACTATATCATCAAGCCCTTCAATTTTTCTGAGGTGCTTGCAAGAATACGGGCGGTACTCAGGCAGCGTACGCTTGCAGAGCATGCTCTCGAGAAGGAAAGGCAGCTGACAAAGATCGAATCGCTCAGTCAAAGCCTCATATACTTCTCCCGTCATCTCAAAAAACCTGTGGAGGAACTGAAGGACTTTGCAGGCAGAATAGATCCGAATGATCCCGAGATGGTTGGCACATTGACGTCAATGGTGATAAAAGAAACCGAAAGCGTTTTGGCCGCCTTGAAGGGTCTCGAAGATGAGATCCATCAACTCGAATCACAACAGCGGGACGAGCAGAAGGTAGCAGACACCCTTCAGGACCTCGAAACGAAGTTTCAACAGCACTTTTCCGATCTGAAAGAGGAAAAGACGAAGAGATAAGCGGAGCGTAGCGATGATCGACGAAGCGACAAAAAAGGTTTTGGACCTGTTCGCCGAAGGCCGCAAAAGATACAAACTCATGGAGTTCAAGGACGCGCAGAAATACTTTGCGCAGGCGTTGAAGGTAAATCCTGACGACGGACCGTCGAAGGTATATTACGCACGCTGCAAACACTACATCGAAAATCCGCCGCCCGAAGACTGGGACGGCGTGTTTGTGATGACATCGAAATAACTCAAAGTACGGCTTGGATGCCAACGCTTTGAGATCCGGCGGTTATACACCATGGCAAGATCTTCAAACGCAAAGGGAATGGATCCTATCGCAACGACCCTTGGAAAGGAAACCGTCTTCTCGGGTACTATGCGGTTTACCTCTTCACTCAAGATCGACGGTCGCTTTGAGGGAGAGATTGAGTCCTCCGGCTATCTTCATGTGGAGGAAGGTGCTCAGGTTCGCGCGAATATTCGTGTCGGCTCGGTTGTCATTGGAGGTGTTGTGCATGGAAACATCATCGCCACTGAAAAACTGGAGATGCTGTCCACCGGAAAGGTATATGGCAATGTGACCACCTCCCGTCTGAAAATTGCGGACGGGGTAGTATTCGAAGGCAAGTGTGAAATGATCAAAGACTCGGAAGACGTTGATATTTTCGCGTCTTCTGCGAGCAAGATTAAAGACACTTTGCAGACGGTTTGATGTCAAAGGCTGCGCTGCTTCTTATAGGATCAGAAATAACGACCGGAAGAATTCAGGATACTCACGGAAAACGGCTTTCGTCGTTGCTTGTTTCGAGAGGGTTCGAGATTCATTCGATTTCGATTGTGCCGGACGCGAAGGAAATCGACGCGGATATCCGCCGGCTTGCCGGTGCGGCAGACCTGCTGTTATTGACAGGGGGGCTTGGCCCCACTTCTGACGACATGACCCGGGAGGCGGTTGCAAAAGCTGCGGGTGTACCACTTGTCTTCATGGAGGATCTCTGGAAGGTAATTCAGGGGCATTTCAGAGGCGTTGACCCGGCGGTGAGCAACAGGAGGCAGGCGGAGATACCCCAAGGCTTTGAGGCGATCCACAACACCTGCGGAACGGCTCCGGGATTCGCAGGCCGAATAGGAGAAGCAGGAGTGGTGGCGATGCCGGGGCCGCCGCGTGAGCTTGAGGCGATGATTCAATCGTTCTTGTACGGTTATCTCGATGAAAACTTCAAAGGGGCGCCGCTGGTCCAAACGAGAGGCAC
>CAZHXC010000017.1:15035-15782 GCA_964536145.1 uncultured Spirochaetales bacterium
GCCTGAATCGCTCCTTGAAGATAGCTTTGAGGAAATCGGCAGGCCGGGCGAAATCTGGCGGACTCAGGCACAAGGTCACCGGATATTGTTTGAGTTCTCGAGCACGGAACGAGGAGAAGATATACTGAAACTGATCCGGCAAAAGCTTGGCAAGCCGGTAATCCGTTCCGGTGAGGTGAGCGCCGCTCAGTTGCTCTCCGATCTGCTGGCGAAGCAAAAACGCAGGCTTGTTTGTGCCGAATCGTGTACGGGTGGACTCATAGGCAAGATGATGACCGATCTGCCTGGCAGCTCGGAAGTCTTCTGGGGCAGTCTGGTCACCTACGACAATGAGGCAAAGCAGAAACTGCTCTCGGTAAAAGCGCTCGAGAAATACGGTGCAGTATCACGGGAGACGGTGATTGAGATGACCGAAGGTGCGATAGCGGTTTCAGATGCTGATGCTGCGGTAGCGGTTTCCGGGATTGCAGGGCCTGAAGGCGGAACGGAAATTAAACCTGTCGGTACGGTGTGGATTGCTGTACAGGCACGTGACAGGGCGGCACGAGCAGCCGAGTTCAGATTCCACGGTGACAGAAACCGCGTCCGTTTGCGGGCGGCGGTTGCGGCGATGCTATTTTTGGAGTCGGAGTTGCAGGGAAATAGTGTTGACATCGATTTACTCAGATCGTATACTTAACTTGTTGGCTCTTTTATTTAAGACATTCGCTCAAGAATAGCAAAATCCTGCAAAACCACACCGGCGCA
>CAZHXC010000018.1:0-7374 GCA_964536145.1 uncultured Spirochaetales bacterium
TGACCGGCCCGGGTGCGGAGCTCGCGGCGGGGCAGTGTGCTTCATCAAAGGCAATCTCTGTTGACACGACAGTTCACGCGTGGAACCAGGCGTATATCCGGCTCGGCATCGAACAGTTCAAACGCTTTGGCGCCGATCCGCCCGAAGCCGGCCCCACCTATCTCCGCAAAAGCGACGCGGAGCTCCTGAGTGGTGGCTCTCATGTCTGACAACACCGCGGAAGAACTCCTCCCGGTTGAAAAGAACCCGCCATCTACCGCCACGTATCCGGCATCCATGGAAATCTACGTGCGAAATGACGCCCAAAACCCGTTTCCCTGCCTCCTGCTCGATCCATCGCTTCAAATAGTATGGCACAACGACAGTTTTCAGCGCACGTTCCCCAGGAATGAACACCCGGGCGACACGTTGTTCGCCTTGATATCCCAAACGCCCGAGGAAGTGAAAAACCGGATTGTGAAAAACCTCCGTTCTTCCTCCTGCGGGTACTCCTGGAAAAGCAGAGAGGAAATAGCGCGAAAAAGCCTCTCCACACTCTACGCCACCTTCCTCATCGCGCCTGTTTTCAAATCAGCCAAGAACGGTGACAACGCGCCTGTCGGATACCGTGTAGTAATCGATGATGTTACCGAGGAACATAACACGCTTATCCGGAGTACATTCTCCAGCCTGCTCGAAGCTTCGCTTCTCAAGGATCAGGACACCGGAGAGCACGTCACCAGAATAAACGCCTACTGCAAGAAACTTTCGGAAGTAGCTTTGGAGGAAGGCGCCTTTGATGAGATTGACCAGCCCTTTATAGACACAATTGCATTTGTGGCGTCAATGCACGACGTCGGCAAAATCGGCACTCCCGACGACATTCTCAACAAAGACAGCCGGCTCGATGAGTGGGAATGGGATATCATGAAAGAGCACACGATCAACGGAGCCTACATTCTCAACACCTACCCTTCCCCTATGGCAAAACAGATTGCGCTTTTCCATCACGAACGGTGGGACGGTACCGGCTATCCATACGGCTGGAACCAAAACCTGATCCCCCTTGCCGCCCGGATAGTGTCAATAACCGATGTCTATGATGCGTTGCGGATGAGAAGACCGTATAAAGATCCGTTTACCCACGACGCCGCGCTTGCGGAAATCAAGAAAGGAATCGGAACGCATTTTGATCCGCAAATCGCTGATATCTTTCTCCGGCATGCGAGAGCTTTTGAAGCGATTTACGAAACGTCCTGAGGATGGCGATTGCCGGCGATTCAGGATGATTGTTCTTCCCCACCGGTTTCATTGTTTTTTTCGAGCATAGATTCTATTTGAGGCAGTTCCGTCCCGGCCCTTGCCGCAGCCTGGTTTTCGAGCTGAATTGCCCGGTACACTTCCTGCCTGAAGACTTTTACATTTCGCGGCGCGTCAATACCGAGCTTTACCTGATCACCCTTGATATCTACAACCGACACTTCTATCTGATCACCGATCATGATGCTCTCGTGGGGCTTTCTCGAGAGTATCAGCATGCGCGATCCTTCACCGCCGCGAGTTCTTCGAGTATAAAGTGCCGCACCATCCAACGCGGGTTTCTCGATATGGATTGCCTGCCCAATTTCAGCTTCTTGTTGACGATAATCGGACCCTGCAGATTGGCGGTCATCAGCTCCTGCTTTTCCGGTATCGTGACGATGGTAAAGACAAGTTGTTCGTCCGGATCGGTAATTCCGATTTCCTCGAGATCCGACGGTGCTATATCCGGTGTGTAATCGGGTTTGAAAAAAGTCGGATCTATCAGCACAAAGGCGACCTCCGGCTCGTCGAGGGACTGAAGCCAGTAAAACGGCGGCTCGGCGGCGTCAAGCAGGACAAACGAGTGAAGGGTTTCGAAACCGAGAATCCCGCAGGGAAAGGAGAGCTTCTGCCTCTCGTCTACCTCAATTTCGCCAAATGGTTTTGTTTTTGCTATCATCTCTTACCTCAAAAAATCGAGCAGTGTCGGTTGCAGGATGCGGCCGGCCACACCGAGGGCCGCCTTGTGGGTGTATTCGTACATCTTCAGCTCGGTAATTGCCTTCGCCATATCGATATCGACTTCATTTGAGTTCCTTTCTGTAATATTCGGAATTTCCCGCAGGAGACGGCGCTCGACGGTTTCGAGCCTCTCATAGCGTGATCCGATTTCGGCGAGGGATGTGATCAGATTGTCCTGACCGATATCTATCCCCTTTAAACCTGCGCCGCCGACATCAATGGTCTCACCGTTGTAGAGTTGGTCCCGCAGGAATACGATCATATCGAACAGTGAGCCGCCGGATGCCCTTGCATCCGGTGCAATGTTTTGAGGAGGAGCTACGCCCGGGGAAATCAGACCAAGATCAGCCAGGACGCTCCCGTTGCCTCCATCCTCGATCATGAGCTGATGCGGTGTGGTGCTCTCGATCACCAGGGAGTTGAGAACGGGATCGAGCGACGCCTTTGCCGCAGCCGGGGAGTCGTTTATCCTGGCCACTATTGCGTGGACGTTGTCCCCCGCCTTGAGATCTATCCGCACGGAATCTACGAGGATAAAGCTGTCCTCCTGTACAACATAGGAAGAAGCATCCGCATCGGACATAATCTCGCTGGGCTCGGCCCAGAACACGTTATTGCCGGCAAAACCGGAGGGAACAAAACTTCCCTCCGATACTTCCACCCGGTTTTGCGCCATCCCTCCGGTGTAGAGCACTCCGGTAATCACCTGACCGTCCGCACCGGGGACGTTGCCTTTAAGCACCCTGAACGGTTGACCGTCGGTCCTATCACCTGCAAAAAGTGCCTGTCCGTCGGCTGATCTGGCGTTCGCGACCTCTACGAGCTCATTGAGGAGCTGGTTTATCTCAACCGCCATCATCTGCTTCTGCTCTTTGGAGTAAGTGCCGTTTGCGCCCTGAACCGACAGCTCGCGAACTCTGTGAACCAGGTCGTTTGCCGAACGCAGATAATCCTCGGTAAGTGTATAGTTGCTCTGGACAACCTCAACGTTTTTGGTATATCTGTCCAGCCTGTCGAGAAACGACTGGTATCTAACCGAATGGGAGGCGGCCACCGGGTCGTCCCTGAGCTCGCGGACACGTGTCTGCTCGGCTATCTTGTTCTGCAGATCGTTCATCCGCCACTCACGCATCCGCAGGTGATACTGCATGTCGTCAATCGGCATGTTGGTGCTTATTCTCTGCATCTACTACACCCCCATCCTGTTTATTATTATGTCGAGCATATCGTTTACCTCAGAAATAAAACGCGAAGCCGCCGAGTAACCGTGCTGAAACTTGATCATCAAAGCGAGCTCCTCGTCTATGTTCACCCCCGATATGGAAGCACGCATGTCCTCGAGCTCCTTCATGATAAGGTTTTCAGTCTCAAGACTCCGGTTGGCAATTTCGCCGCGTAGTCCGATATCAGCCACTACTTCCGCGAAGTACTCGTCAAAACTCGAAAGCCTTCCCACCATCACAGGAGTGTTTCTCAAGGCGGCAACCTCGAGCGCCGCGCGCCCGTCTCCCGCCTCAGCCGGTCTTGAGTTCACGCCAAAGCCTGCCGCGATAGCGCCCGGATCGTTCATGAGCTCGGGATTGACCTCAATCCAGCCGGAAGGATGAGCAAGAGGCGCCACTGCGTACTGAACACCGCCCTGCAGGGCGAGCACCGCGTCCGCCTGATCCCAGTTATATGCGCCTGCCGGGCCATCTTCGAGGAGCAACCCCGCGTATCCGGTAAGGAAAGCGCCGGAATCTTCGACACCGCGGATAACAAAATCCGGGTTTGCCGGATCGTGAGCAGGTGTGCCTTTCAACGATAGCATCCCATCGTAGTTGAGGCGGCTCACCACCTCCGCGCCCGAGTTGTTAATCCGCTTTACCACGTCACCAACCGTATCTGTCGGAAAGTAGTCGACCTCAACCTGCCCCGTTGGTGCAGACAGAGTTATCGTTCCGCTCAGGCCTATCTGCTCCTCCGGGTCCAGGACATGTGTACCGGTGATCCTGAAGATGTAGGATGAGTCATACACACCGTCACCGTCCCTGTCGTAGTTTCCCGCCAGGTTGTTTATGAACGGGTGCTCGGTAAAGAACTGCACCCCGGTAGTGCCGTTCAAACCATAGGCTCTCTCATGGATTTCATTTACCAGATCCATGAAATTGACGGTCATCATATCGAGTTTTTGAATTTCGCCTCTGATATCCGTGTCGCGCATCTCCACTAGCGCGGCAAGGCTTCCGCCGCGAAAAACCGCGGTTTCACCATTCTTTTCCCAGACAACCCTCGCATAGCCGTCGTTTTCAGGATCGATTACGGTGGCGAGTTTGTTCACCTGCCGCCCCTGCACCAGGTGAAGACCACCGGTATGGACAAGGAACTCGTCAGGGTCTCTGTTATCGACGGTAATATCGATGATCCCCGAGAGCTCCTTCACGAGAAGGTCACGTCTGTCGAGTATATCGTTGGGGTTATCGCCTGCCGCCTCTATCTTGACGATCTGTTCGTTGAGTGCTGCAATGCCGTCAAGAATTTCATTCACACGACCGACGGTGACGGTGATATCGGTCTCGATCATGTCCCGTACCTGCTTGAGTGCGTGATACCGGGTATGTATGCCGTCCATCAACGCCTCACCACGCTGGAGCACCGCCTGCCGCGCTGAAAGCTGTGAAGGGAAGAGGGAAAGCTCCTGCCATGATTCCCAGAACTTGTCCATGAGCGTCCGTACCGAGCTCTCCGTCGGCTCGTTGTACACCTGCTCCGCCATGAGGAGGTATTTGTCCCGGACCTCCCAGTACCCGCGGCCGTTTGCCTGCATGGCAATCCGTTCTTCGAGAATGACATCCTGAATCCGCTCTATCGACGCTACGGAAACACCCTGTCCTATCTGTCCCGGGGTTTGCTCGCGATTCAAGCCTGGAAGATAAATGGGGTCGAAGGGCTCGAGCTTTACCCGCTGCCTCGAATACCCCTCGGTTGAAGCGTTGCTCAAGTTGTGTCCCACCGTATACATCCCCTGCGTATGGGCAACGAGGCTTCTCTTTCCTATTTCGATACCTGAAAAGGCAGATTGCATTGCTCTACTCCTACAATTAGAGACTCTGGTTGATGACCATCGGGTTCCCTTCGGTTTCGCGGCGCGCGCCCTGCTTTGAGTAGAGATTTCCCTTTCTATACGGAAACAGCTCGTTCAGTATCTGCTGGAGAGTACCGTTTATCGTCTTCAATTGTTCGTCTATGCAATAGGTCACCGACCGGATTCCGACCGCCGCGAACCTCATAGCTCTGTAGATTTCGGCAAGAGCTTCCCGTTCGTCCGCGGGAAGATGCACGATGACCTGGTAGAAGCTTGCCTCTTCCTTCTCTCCGACAAGATCCTGTAATTCGCGAAAGGCACCGCTCCTTTTCGTCTCCACCGCCGTCAAATCCCTCGAGAGCGTTTTCATCCTGCCGATACATCGCTCCAGGCCGTCCCAGTCTTTGTGGTTGATTTTGTTTTTGAGCTCTATTTCGGCCTTTCTGAACGTTTCCAGGAGTTTGAGCTCCAGGGACATACATTCATGCAGGCGTGCGTTAGGTGATTGATCCGCCATCTACACATCTCCTTAATTCTATCATCGGCGGCGGAAATTGAAGGTTGAGATCATTTTATTTCGGGTTTAAGAAGTTATCAGTTGGAACCGGAGAGCTGTTTTTCGAGGAGCATCATGTCGCGGCGGAGGAGATCGCTGTCCGGGGCCTTCTTGCTTGCCTCCTCGAGGAGCGCTTTTGCCTCATCATACCTGCCTTCGTTGAAAGTTTGCGCAAATGCGTTGTGGGCGTCCACGGCAAAATTGTAGCGGTAGGCCGCTCTCGCCTTCTCGAGTCTCCTGTCCTGACCAAAGGTCTGCATGGCATTCTCGATAATCGCCGCCGCGGCCAAATACTCACCGGCTGAAGCAAGTGCATCCGCCTCTGTGGAAACGAGCATCACCGCAAAGTCTATGTATCTTTCCGGCGATAACAGCCCGTCATCGCGTAGACCGCTTAACAGCTGAAACCCCTCATCAGAGGTGAGAACCGGGAGTTCCTTTGCAAGTATCCGCTCGGCCACCTGTGATCGTAGATCCCGCAGCACATCAGCTTTTATCCAGCCCGGAGCCTCGAGCTCATTCATCGTATCAATAGCCTCTGTGAAGGCGTCCGCCCGGATGAGAGTGACCACCTGGTTGTAATGGAGAATGCCGTAAATATCTCTCACCGATTCGCTCGAGCCGTAGGTGTCGACAAAACGGCTCAAGAACTCAATTGCGTCTTTGTACTCCCTGCGCTCGTTGAGGAGTGCGGCGTAGTTGATTGCTCCCCGGTACAGATGATCTTCCGTCAAATCGTTCGGGGCCATGGCAAACCGGTCAACCGCAAGCTCCAGGGCCTCGTCGTAGCGCTTTTGTGTTTCGAGCAGAGATATGCGGTTTTGGAGAATCAAAGCGATGAGCTCCCGCTCGGAAAGCTCCCTGCGAGCGGCGTAGTTGGATGGCGGGACATAGGAAAACCCGGTGACATTGCCAAAAGCATCCTGAAACTCTTTCTTTTTTCCCGGCTCAAACCCGTATACGGTGGTTGTCTCGACATCGACGCGGGCGCCGGGCAGGAGAACCGAGCAGAATGCATGATCACGCGTGGAGATGCCTGTAACCCGCAGGCCAACCGAACGCGAAAAAATCATGTAAAGTACCGCCGAGGAGACACAGTTGAAGGTACCATCGGTCAGGGTCTGATCAATCTCTGTTTGATACTCGTCGTAGAGTACAAAAAGATTGTCATGCAGGAACGTGAGGACATACTCGGCCTTTTGCCTCTCATCCCGCTCTCCGGCAATTTCACCCTGGAGCTTCTCAATCAGGCGGTGAATCGTATCTACAGACGCCTCCGGGTCCTCGGACCCTGAAGCCCGGAGAGAGGCATCAATCAACATATCAAGCGGCAGCGGTTCGATCGCTTCACCTATGCTCAGAAAAAACGGTTCCGGAGATATTCGGGGAGCCGGGTATGCAAAGCCTGCCGGAAAGAGAAAAACGACAAAAAAGACCGCCATTGACCGCGCTCGTTTCATAGTGCTAATGTACCTTCTATGCTCCAGGCTGATCAAGAAAGCTCGCCCCAGGACGGTGCGATTGATGCACTAGTCAAATCCACTTTCAGACTTATCATGGACGCGCCTCGCGACGGCAGTGAGAACATGGCAATCGACGAGGCTTTGATGGAGTCTGCGGCAAAACCCGAAGCTCTCCCGGTATTCCGCTTCTACGGTTTCCGCCCACCGGCGCTTTCCGTCGGCCGTTTCCAGGTCACCGAAAATGTTTTCGATTTTGAATCTCTGCAACG
>CAZHXC010000018.1:7384-15683 GCA_964536145.1 uncultured Spirochaetales bacterium
AACGGGACGAAATAGGTTTTGTGCGTCGGCCGTCCGGCGGGCAGGCTGTGCTTCACGATTTTGAGCTGACCTACAGTGTGACCGCCGGAAGACATATCTACAACGCTTTGAGCAAGCGGGGTTTCTACAGGTTTGTCGTTCCCGTACTCCTCGCCGGTCTCAAACAGCTAATGATCTCCGGCAGCGCCGCGGAAGGCGGCGGCGGAAACGATAATCCGGACTGCTTTGCTGCTACCGGAGAGTATGAGATAAAAAGCGATATAGGCAAAAAACTCATAGGAAGTGCGCAGATGGTGAGCCGCGGGGCGGTTCTTCAACATGGATCGATTCCTCTCGGGCCGGCCAATCGACGCATCCATGCCTATATTTTCAAAGCCGCCGGCGAAAACGCTTCTTCCTCACTGGCTGAAGAGATCGGGAGACCGGTGTCCTTCGACACTGCGGTTCATGCGTTTTCAAACGCTGTCTCACATACCCTTAAGACCGTACCTTCCAGGCTTACTGAAGAAGAATCGGCGCGTGCAACAGAACTGATGAGCCGGCGGTACCAGACGGACGAATGGAACCGAAAATACTGATACGAAGGGCGGTTGCGGCCGCCGTCTTTCTGACAACCGCCGTTTGCGCCAGATCGGAAACTGTCTTCTGGTCATCCCATGAAAAAAGTGCGGAGCACCGTGCAAAAAGTGTTGTCGCATCCATGTCCGACTCACAACTCATTGGACAGGTGCTCATGCTCGGCTATCTGGGCAATGAACCGACCGATGCATTCCTCTCCTGGGTGGAGGAATGGGGCATAGGCGGAGTAAAGATTTTCGGATGGAATACCGCGGATCTGACTGGTTTGGCCAGAGGAATCGGCCGGATGCAGGAAGAGGCGGTTGGCTCGACCCTGGGGATACCGCTTTTCGTTGCCACAGATCAGGAAGGCGGCTGGGTTCGCCACGTAAAGGGTGAGACTTCGATCACACCCGGAAACATGGCGATTGGCGCAAGCGGAATCGCGTACGACGCCTACAGATCCGGGCAGATCATCGGCAGCGAGCTGTCAATCTTAGGCATAAACATGAACTTCGCCCCGACGGTCGATGTGTACACCAATCCCGACGCCCACGTTATCGGCCCCCGTTCTTTTTCCTCCGATCCGGTAGAAACGGCCTTCCTTGCGGTGGCCTATTATCGCGGTCTTGAGGAGTCAGGCATTATCGCGACGGCAAAGCACTTTCCCGGACACGGGAACACCGCTGCGGATTCCCATGGGTCGCTTCCCGTGGTACTCGATGACCTTGAAACGATCTGGCCGATAGATCTCCTTCCCTACAGATTGCTCATCAAGGAAGGTTTGCCCGCGGTTATGAGTGGTCACCTGAACTTTCCACTTATCTCGGGAGACGCCGAGCCTACATCGCTGTCTGCAGCCTTACTAAAAGACCTATTGCGGGATACGCTGGGATTTGGCGGGCTGGTGATTACCGATGACATGATGATGTACGGTGTACGTCAGAGCAACAACTCCCTCCCAAAGATCTGTGAACTGGCTTTGCGCGCGGGAAACGACATGATCATGGTATCACGACCGCCGGAAGTCCAGGCAGCCGTGAGGGATCATCTCCTCGCCGTGCTCGTTGCGGACCCGCAGTTCAAGTCGATGGTAAAGGAGAGTGTTGAAAGGATCGTAAAGACGAAACTGCTGTACCTGAAGCCCCACGGCAAAGTTGCCCTCTATCCGGATCTCGACAGGGTTGCCACGGAGCTCCCCGATGGTTCCGGAAAGGGATTCTTCTTCGACCTCGCATGCAGGAGCACAACACTCCTAAAGGATGAGGCGGTACCTGTAGAAACCGCCGGCTCAGAGCGTGTGCTGCTTGTCGGTGATTATGTGGAGTTTTTTACGGAAGGAACTTCCAAATATGAGAACGCCGGCGTCTTCAGTTCGGACCCGGGCATAAGCAGAAGACTCGCCGTTCGGGTTGGAGATCGGCCCGTCGAGGAGATTGCCAGACGCCTGTCGGAACAACCGGCCGATCTTGTGCCGGCCGCTGAGGCCTACGATGTTATCATCGTATGTCTCGCGGATGAAGAAAGCCTGGAGCTCGCAAAAAAGCTCCGGCCTTTGGCGGATAAGGTTGTTGTCTTTTCGGTGCTGAACCCGGTATTCCTGGCCGAATTGCCGTGGGTGCACACCGCCGTAGCCGTGTACGGGACAGGCGCCGAATCGTTCAGAGCCGGCTTTGCGGCCCTCGCCGGCGATTTTGTACCCGAAGGCCGGCTTCCATTCTCACTTCCCGGCGGCTGATGATGGCCTGGCGTGAATACAGGCAGGCGGACCGACAAAGACTCACTGAGTTTCTCGCAAAGAACGAGTGGGGACATGTGGGGTTCAGCTCCCGGTTTAGGGAATCAAGCAAGCCATCGCTACTGCAGACCATCTATATTTGGAAACCCTCACATAGCCGCAGGGTGCATGAAGCGGTGTTGTATTCGCAGGGTCTGGTGATACCGGTTTTCGCTGAAGAAGGACCACATGAGATTCATGACTTTCAGAAGCTCTTTTTCTCAAAGAGACCGCAAAAGAAGATCGACACGGTTATGGGATTGAGGAGAGATGTGGAAGCGATGCAGAGATTGCTCGAGCCGTCGGTCCGGGCATCACTCACCTATCACACTATGGTGTTGACAGAGCCCCCAAAGCTCAACACCGCATGCGACCGGATTGAGTGCAAACGTGCAAGACCGCGTGACGCCGGCCTCCTCTATCCCCTGCAGAGGGCCTACGAGCTCGAGGAAGTGCTGCTCAATCCAAGGACCTTTCATCCCGGCGCATGTTATCGAAATCTACAAAAGAATCTGCGGAACGAAACGGTGTATTACGGTCTCCTTGACGGCAAACCTGTTGCAAAAGCGGGAACAAACGCCCAGGGGTTTAAGTTTGCACAGCTCGGCGGTGTCTTCACCGAGACGAGCATAAGAAACAGAGGCGTCGCCGAGCGGCTGCTGTCGGTTCTCCTGAAAGAAATCTGCAGTACAATGGCCGGGGTCAGCCTCTTTGTAAAAAAGGAAAATCACGCTGCAATTGCACTCTACCGTAAGCTTGGATTCAGAATACGGGACGAGTTCAAGATTGCCTACTACAGGTAGAAAACAGTGACTTGGGGCGGTCTGGATGCGGCGCGACGACCGCTGTGGCTGCGATGGTTGCCGTGGCCGCGGCAGCGCACGCCGGCCTCTACTCCCGGCTCCTTTTTATTCGTATTCGCTCGAGCCGATGCCTGAGAGCTTCCTTTGTTTCCGGGCTCTTCATATTGGGAGATTCACTCACGGCGGCAAGGATGAGCGAGGCATAATTCTCAGCGAGGGTGTAGTCCCGGAGCCTGTGTTCGGCATATTTCGAAAGCTCGAAGGCGGCATGAAGATCCATCGATCGCTCGAACATAGCCGTCCACACGGAGGCTGCGCTTTCGAAGTCTCTCCTCCTCTTCATGTACCTCCCAAGATGATACCCCGCCATAGAATCACCCGCCTCGAATGCCCGCGTAAGTACATCGAGACCGCCGGGAAAACCCGAATCCACAAGCCACCGGCCGAGACCACATCTGTCGGCGCAATCATCGCCATCCGGATCGGTCAACACCTGCGAGATACGTGCAAGCAGCCGTTCGAGGCTCACGATGTCCTGAAGATGATGAGAAAAAACAACTTCGAGCGATTGTGGCTTTCCGTTCTTCAAAAACTGGAAATAGACCTCGGGTATGAGTGCACCGGGAATGTCGGCCCCTCGCCTCTCCCGGAGCACATACTCCTCAACGTTGCTCAGGCTGCAGGAGGGGAGCGAAGCGCCGTACAACCGCCTGACAGGATAGAGGAGATCGAGTTGCTTGCTCAGCGGCAAACGGTGTCCATTCATAATACATCGGGTTCTCAGGATCTGGGTATCGAAAGCCTTGCCGTTGTAGGACACATAGGTTTTTTCAGGATTCATGGACGCGAGGAGCGAGGCAAGGAAGCCGGGTTCTCCCGGGTAATCGGCCAAAAAGAATTGATCGATGGTGAGGCGTTTTCCATCGCTAACCCCAAGACCCGCAAGAAAAGCCACGGTACCCGCGCCGCCTGATAAACCGGTTGTCTCGACGTCGTAGAAGACGAAATCTTCTGCGATTCCGCCGGAAGGAAGGAGAGGCGACGCCGGGAGCCGACGGGGACAGGCTGCCTGCAGGACGGTACGCCTCTTCCACAAAAACTCGTTAATACGCTCCCAGCCTGGAGACAACCGCTCACCGGGGCTCTCTTTCCGGGAAAGTGCGGTCTGCGCCTGTGATGCCGGACCGTCGCCGGAGTGTCGCTGCCCTTTGACTACAACCGCACCTTCAGCCCTCATCCTTCGCAGTCTCGCGGCAAGCTCCCCCTGTTCCCGAGAGCGTTCCACGCTTACTCCTCCCCGCCGCAAATTCCCCGCAGAAAACCAAGCACCGCCCGCTTACGGTTTTCTTCAGTACGACGTTCCTCGAGATCGGGGCCGATGCATGAAGGGCAGCCCCTGTCGCACGGGCAGCTGCCGACAAGATCGAGACAGGCGGAGAATATCTCATCCACCTTTCCAAGAAGCGTTTCGGAAAGCCCTGTGCCGCCCGGGTACATATCATAGACATAGACCGAAGGCGCCCCGGTGTAAGGATCGCGCAACCTCTCGGAAATACCGATATCTCTCGATTCGCAAAGCAGGAACACCGGGGCGACGTTCTTGATGAGCGTCCCTATCCGCTGGAGAACCTCCTCCCGCAATTCCGGCGCCACACCCTCAAATGCACTGCCGGCCTTTGTGCCGTCGGCAAAGACGAGAATGGCGCTTCTCGTGTGCATCTCCTCCTCAGGTAGGTATATTTCGCCGTAGCCGATGTTTTCGTGTGAGTGGTACTTAATCTTCTTGTATTTCGCCACTTCACGTCTGACGAGCACGTCACCAATCACGGTCCTCTGACCGCTCTGCTCCTCCTCCTGATCAACATGAAGCACTTTGATATCACTTTTGACGATAGCATCGGTAAAATAATTGAGATCCGCCTCTTCAACGAGGCACTTGCTGTTTTCGAGGTCGAGCTCCGCCACAAGATACTGGTCCCCACGGTGGATGTAGACCGCCCCTTCAAAGAGCATTTCCATAGCGGAGGTTCTGTCCATCTCGCCGATTACCTCGTACTTGCCCTTTGTGGTGTTGATGATCACCACATTCTCCGGAGTCGAACTCCTCAAGGAAACCTGCTCCGAAGGGTAGGACCTGTCGGACCAGTACCAGGAATCGCCGGTATGGCGGATGACACCGTTTTCTTCAAGATGACCGAGAAGCTCACCGGTATCAACTCCAAACATGTCGGCAGCCTTGAAGGGCAGCTCGAATACCGCACACTTCAGCTGATCGAGGAGAATAAAAAGATTGTTTGGGTCGATAAAGGCCGACTCAGGAGACCTGCCAAAGAAATACTCGGGGTGCTGTATCAGAAACTGATCGATGGGAGAGGCGGAGGCGATACAGACCGCTACGGAGAGGTTGTTGCGTCTTCCCGACCTGCCCGCCTGCTGCCAGGTGGAGGCTATCGAGCCTGGGAAACCGGCGAGAATTGCCGCGTCCAGTCCGCCGATATCGATCCCCAGCTCAAGCGCATTTGTGGAAACAACTCCCTGTATCGAACCGTCCCTCAGGCCCTTTTCGATTGCCCTTCTCTCGGAGGGGAGATACCCTCCTCTGTACGGTTCGACCGTTATCCGTTCGTTATCAGTATAGATATTGCTCAAGGTCTTGTTGATATACGCAGAAATCAGCTCGGTTCTGACACGTGAACGGGCGAATACTATCGTTTTTATCCCCGACCTGAGGAGCTTTACCGCCAGCCGTTGAGATTCGCGTACGACTCCCCTCCGGATGCCCTGCACCGCGTCGACAAGCGGCGGGTTGTAGAAGATCAGGTGTTTTTCCCCGCCGGGTGACCCGTTTTCATCGATGAGCTCAGGCTCCCGTTCGAGTATTCTGCTCGCCAGATCCAGCGGATTGCCGATTGTGGCCGAACAGCAGATAAACTGCGGTTCGGATCCGTAGAACGATGCGACCCGCTTCAACCGTCTGATGAGATTCGTCATGTGGGAGCCGAACACTCCTCTATAGATGTGAACCTCGTCAATAACTACATATTTGAGCGAGCTTAAGAATTTGATCCACTTTGGATGGTTCGGCAGGATACCGGTGTGGAGCATATCCGGATTTGTAATGACGATCCTTCCGTTGTCCCGGGCGGAAACGCGAACCGAAGAAGGGGTATCACCGTCGTAGGTGAAGACCTTGACGGGCACCTCACCACCTAAGACCACCTCGTTGAGCTCTGATTGCTGGTCCTGAGAGAGGGCCTTTGTGGGGAAAAGATAAAGAGCACGGTACTCCCGATGCTCCAACAGATTCTGCAGTACCGGCAGATTATAGCAGAGGGTTTTTCCGGACGCCGTGGGAGTTACAACGACTATGTCTCTGCCGTTTCTGACGGCTTCATAGGCTTTTGCCTGATGGGTGTAAAGCCGATTGATACCCCGCTTTTCGAGAACGGCCCGCAGCTCGGGATGGAGCTCCTGCGGAAAGGATTCAAACTTGCCGGGCCGCGCCGGAATTTTCTCCCAGTGAGTTACACATGAGGTAAAATCCCTGTCCGTTTCAAGGGCACGGACGGTTGCGTTTATGTCAGACATAGATACCTATGCTATCACATTTCGGGTGCAATCGGTAGAATCGGCGACGCCGCCGGTAAGCCTGTGAGAAAACGACGCCCGCCGGCCCGGATTTAGAGCAGCACGATCCGGGGCATGAGAAAGTGCAGGACAGCGACGAGTATCCCTACCGAACCGTATATCGACTTGTGCCTGAGGAGTATTTTGTCCGCAGTCTCAAGCGCTTTCGAGGGCACCGTGCTTCTCTCTTTGTACCGGTCGAAGAGCAATCCTACACCGAGAACCAAACCGCTGAGTGCGGGAAGGATATCACCAACCACCGGCACATCGCCCTTTGTTACGGAGAGCAACTTCAAAAACCCGGTGATGAATGAAACAATTCCGATGGTTACCCGCAGACCGGGTTTTCCGCTAAAAAAATCCCGAACTGCCGCAAATCCTTCAAATTTCTCGCTGTAGTGTTCCGAGGAAAGCACCAGACCGGCGAGTAAATTCGAAAGTATCGATAAGAAGTAGATTTGAATCATGGCTTTTGCTGACCCCTCCAACTCATCACATTCCGGATTGCGGATAGTAAAACTTATCGCAAAGTATATGGCGGGTCAAGCCGGCCGGCCCGTTAGCCGGGGGCACGCTATTCTTCCCGGATTTTGGTAGTCAAGGAGCCCGCATTGGATCCGGTGAGGAGCGTAATTTTGACCTCCGAATTGCCGGCATCGAACGGCAGTGACCCACGATAGATCTGTTCCGCCTTTTTGTCGGCCGGTAGAAAATCATTCAGCTCTATAAGTGCACGACCATCCGGATAGCCGATTCGAATGCGCACTGCTTCGGGCCCTTCACGCTCTTCCAGTGCCTCCACCGTTACGCTTACGAGCACCCGGTCTCCAAAGGCGGAAGCCCTCGCGGAAACCGTATAACCGGGCAGGAGGGAACTGTCCCCCATAAGACGGCTGACCACCGAAAACACCACGACAAGCGCCACGAGAAAGGCAACATCGAGCAATGTGATCAGAAGCGAGCGGTTGCCGCGAAGGATTCCCGTTCTCTCCGATCTCTCCCTCACTCTATCCGGGAGAGAGGCGGTCCGTTCGTCTCTGTTGTAGTGATACTTGATAGCCCCCGGATCCCTGGTCTCCTCTTTCATGATCCGGCAAAGACCTTTGATACAAACAGGGGAAGATCTTCGGCAAGGAACCAACCGATCTCGCAAAATGCAACCTCCGCCGCTCTTGCGTGGATCAGTACACCGAGAGATGCGGCATCACCCGCTTCGTATCCACCGGCAACAAGACCGGCGATAATCCCTGCAAGCACATCACCGGTTCCACCGGTAGCCAGCGCCGGGTTGCTTCCGTCAAACAGCCTGTAACGTCCCCCGGGTTCGCAAATCGTAGTCACATTGCTCTTCAGCACCACGGTGGCGTTGTATGTAGAAGCGGCCTTAGCGGCGGCTTCTACAGGATCATGCAACACCTCAGAAATATCGATGTCCAGGAGCCGGCTCATCTCCCCCGGATGCGGTGTAAGCACCGTATTACCGCCAAGATCGGGAGGCTCATCGAAGGAGGCAAGAAGGGTGAGCCCATCGGCA
>CAZHXC010000019.1:0-9208 GCA_964536145.1 uncultured Spirochaetales bacterium
TCAATGGAAAAACCGCGCCATGGGAAAAGCCTGCTTTTCCAACTGCGTTTGCCCTTTTAAGGGTGGACATGAAAATGGCTTTTTAGTATATTTTATCACACATTGATAAGACGACGGCGCCGTACCCAAGTGGTAAGGGAGAGGTCTGCAAAACCTTTATGCACCGGTTCGAATCCGGTCGGCGCCTTTCTGTGATCAAAGCATCACCATGTCTGCAAGCCGGGGAAGCATAGCTTCTTCCGGTCGGCGCCTGTTTGCTTGAAAGTCCAAGCCATATCTGCAAGCCGGGCGTTGCGTGGCAACGTCCGGTCGATACCTCAATCCTCAACCCACGCAAGCCGGCACATTCGGGTTCCGCCGTCCAGATCATGATTTGAGCTTATGTACTCCGGACCGGACTCCGGATCCACAATAATTTCAGCTGCCGCCGCGTCGATAGGTCCCACGTACCGGTCATCTGCATTCCCGATGCCAAAGTCCGTGGGATTCTCCGGGACCGATAAAAACGCGGCTCTGGCCCTTGTCGTTGGAGTGTCTTTCCCACGCGCGTCCGTCGCTTGAGGTCAAGAGGCAGATCTGACAGTCCATGCCGGGGTTGGTTGCTCCGCCTGAAGCCCATGCGCGTGCCCCGGATTCGGACTCCCCGGCGGCGTGGGCCGCCTCGCCCTGCAATCCCTGAATCGGGCCAAGATCGGGATTGTCTCCAATCATCCAGTAATCGCCGTCGAGGATCGGCCGCAGTTTACTCTTCTCCAAGCTCATAGATACCCTCCTTAAGCAGGATGTGAACATACAATGGGTGATGCCGCCAATTTGTTCAACAGTTGCGTGCCCATGCGGATCATCTTAGGTTGAGCAAGACAGACGATACCGCAGCGATCATGATCATGCCTTGGAGCTGGACACGATCGAAATTGTGGACGGCGTGTTCCTCGCATCGGATCGCGCAGTCTGCTTGCCGCACATCAAAGTCGATCCTATAATAGTATTCTCATGGCTCCTCTGCGGACTTCCAGAGCGCGTTTCAGATTCAAGCGTTTTGGGGCCTTTCCACACCTGGTAATTGACTCCGCCGAAACGCTGCGTCTCGTAGGCGAGCTGGACGCCGCACACTGGCTTGCATTGAGCGCCCCAATCCACCGCATACGTAGCGATCCACGATTTCTGGAGCTACTCGATACAAACGGCGAAGGGATCGTTACGCATGCAGATGTCACAACCGCGGTGGCGTGGTTTTTTTCAGTTTTTCGGTCTTTCGAAGGGCTTGAGTCAAGAAGTGGCACAGTCAATCCCAATTCCTTCAATTCGGACAATGCCGATGGGCACAGAATTCGCAATACTCTCGAGAAGATACGCCGGCGGGAAAATCTTGGAGCGGATAGTCCGATTCCTCTGTCAACCATCCAAGAATCTATCCGCGAAATTGCGTTGCAGCCGACAGGCTCTCGGGGAGTGATACACCCGGAAGCAGCGGAAGATCCGGGGTTAAAACGGATGCTGAACCTGGCGGTATCTGTTACCGGCGGCACAGATCATCCAAGCGGAGAAACCGGAATTGACGCGCATACCCTCGAGCAGTTTACCAATCAAGTGCGTGATTATCTTACGTGGAGAACAGCAGCGTCAGATGACGTATATCCCCTTGGCGAGAAGACGGAAGATACGTATCACCGTCACCGGACCTTGATTGGAAAAATAGACCACTTTTTTGCACTCTGCAATGCCGCGGTCTTTGACGGGCGGGTTGAGGCGAATATCTACTTCGACGAGGCAACATTAGGTGAGCTGAAAGACAGCTCGTTTTCTGAGCTACAGAGCCGACTGATGAAAGCACCGCTTGCCGTACCGGACTCTCGGGGCGTTCTGCGGTTAGACGACGCCAACCTGTGTTACCGTCGGGAACTCGAAGATTTCCGCAAAACGATTGTACAACCGCTCATCGGCGATGTTGGAAATGAAATTACTTTTGAGCAATGGATGCAGATCCGCGACAAGCTGGCGCCGTACGAGCAATGGCTGACCGGACGACCTCAGTCCGCCGGTGCGCTCGCGGAAGAGGAAGCGGTAGAGCGATTTATCGAACCGATTTTCATAGAACGCGCGATGCGGCTGCTGGAAAGTGGTTCTGAAGAAGCTCTGGAAATTGAAGACATGGTACTTGCCGAGCAGGCGGCGCTGTACCAGGCGCATCTTCTCGAGCTCTGCAACAACTTCGTTAGCTTCCCCAACCTGTATCATCGTAAAGACCGTGCACTATTCGAAATGGGATCGCTCATTATGGACGGGCGCTATTTCAATCTCGCTCTCCAGGTAGAAGAGCGTGGCAGACACGCTACTGTCGCCCGCAATTCTGGCATGTACCTCATGTACATGGCAGTCTATGAGCGGCCCGGTCAGACGAAATACGAGGTCGCGGTACCGGTTACTTCCGGCGGAAGAGGAAATATTGTCTTGGGCAAGCACGGTATTTTCGTCGACCTATCAGGCGAGGAGTACGATGCGGAAGTCATCGAGATTATAGAAAACCCGGTAAGCTTCAGAGAAGCGGTGGGGGCGCCGTTCCGGCGGTTGGGAAGATTGATTTCAGGAAAGATCGAGGCAGCGACAAGCGAAGCGCAGAATAATCTCGACCGAGAGTTTGTTGGCCATCTGTCGAGAACCGAAGCGCAACAGCCCGCGGCAACGACTTCGTCCGGCGCAGCGCAGCAGCCACCCAAAAATGGATCTCGGTTCTTGTCACGCGGGGGACTCCTCCTCGGAGGCGGGGTGGCGATTGCGGCCATCGGATCTGCCCTGGCTTACATCGTCAATACGCTCGCGAGACTACAATGGTACGAGATCCTGATCGGGCTCGCGGCGGCAGCGGGCGCGGTTCTTTTTCCTGTCGCGATACTGGCCGTTTTGAAACTCAAGCGGCGGGATATAAGTGCGATCGTGGAAGCTTCAGGATGGGCGATGAACGGCAGGATGCGGCTCACCCGTGCGCTCAGCGGTTCTCTTACGGTGAGACCCGGTTATCCGAAAGGATCGAAGGGAACTCGAAGTTTTGCTCGAAAGCTTTGGATTATCACGATAGCAGTGCTGCTTCTCTCATCAATAGCAGTCTTGATCGGTATGGCTCTTTGATTCCGCGTGAGCCCGCGGTACCGCTACCGGATCGAGGCGCAACGGGACCATTTGAACCGATGCGCGCCCATGGAGGTCTTCTATGGCAAGAGCAAGAAACTCACTACGTATAGGCTTTATTTCCACACGTTTTGCGGGTACCGACGGAGTGACGCTCGAATCGACAAAATGGGCGGAAGTACTTGAAGAGTTTGGGCATAGTTGCTTCTGGTACGCCGGTGTCCTCGACAAACCCAAAGACCGCTCGATGACGGTTCCTGAGGCATTTTTCAACGAGCCGCATAATCTTGAACTGAACGAAAAGCTGTTCGGTTCCCAGCAGCGGGAACGCGCCGTGACTGATGAGATTTACCGACGGAAAGAACGTATCAAGGATACCCTGTATCAGTTTATAACGGACTACGCTATTGATCTGATCGTGGCGGAAAACTGTCTTGCGATACCCATGCATATACCGTTGGCCGTGGCGCTCACCGAATTAGTCGCAGAGACGAAAACTCCCACCATAGGTCATCATCACGACTTCTGGTGGGAGAGGCCACGGTTCCTGCTGAGTTCAATCAGGGATATCATCCAGGCATCTTTCCCGCCGGACCTTCCATCGGTACGCCACGTAGTCATCAATTCGATGATACAGGCGGAACTGGCCGCGAAACGCGGCCTCTCTTCCACCGTCGTGTATAACGTCATCGATTTTGATTCCCCAAGGCCGGCGTTGGATGATTTCAACGGCGATTTCAGAGAATCCCTCGGGTTCGATCCATCGGACCTGTTGATTCTCCAGCCGACGCGGGTCATCTCGCGGAAGGGTATCGAGCATTCACTCTACCTCGTCAAGAAACTCCGGATGCCCTCCGCGCGGCTTGTCATCTCCCATTCGGTGGGTGATGAGGGCAGCGACTACGGAGAGTGGATACTGGAAACGGCGAAGCAGCAGGACGTGCCGCTCCACCTCATCTATAACCGGCTCCATGAAACAAGAAAGTACTCTGATGACGGAGAGAAACTCTATACGCTCTGGGACGTCTATCCCCATGCCGATCTGGTAACCTATCCGAGCCTCTATGAAGGATTCGGCAACGCCTTTCTCGAGGCGGTGTACTATAGAAAGCCTATCCTGGTGAACCGATACTCGGTGTATATCACCGATATTGAGCCAAAGGGGTTTGATGTGATCACGATAGACGGCTTCCTTACCGACCGGGCGGTGGAGAAGACGAAAGAGATCCTGCTCAACCCGAAACGCCGTGACGAAATGACCGCGCGCAATTTCGAGATCGCAAAGAAGTACTTTTCATACAACGTCTTGAGACGGCGATTGAGCTCACTCTTGTCGAGTTTCTACGGTGAATTATGAAATCTATCATCGGAAGCAGCCCAAGACTCTTCCGCTATAGTCTTCAGCTCCTATTAGTCCTTTCTTTTCTGACGGTTGCCGGACAACCTGCTACCGGAGATATTCGCTCAAATGTTGCATGGATGATACCTCCTTCGAGAAGCTGGTATCGTTACCCCGCGCTGGAATACTTCATTGGCCAGGAAGCTGCGCGTTTTTCATTCACTCTGCCGCTTGGAATTGCGGGAATGTTCAGATCCGGATCAAGCGCTCGAGTCCGCCATCGCCAATCGGGAAATATTGCCTGACGTGCGCTACGGGCTAAAGGCATCCCTATCGGCAAGCGCCGGAATTTGCGGTGGAATCACATGGATACTGCACAGAAGCCTACCCGAGCATGGCATTCACCTGGTATTCGCTCCACGCCTCTACTTGTATTCAATTCTCGGATATTTCAGCGGAAACGCCGATGCCTACTTCGTTTCCAATGACGCCGGATTGCCCGAGAGCTGGAGTTACTCCGTGGAATCGCGACATTCATATCCCAGTGAAGGAATGGGTATCGCATCACGCGTAGATTTTGGTGTTTTGCTGGCTTCGCGAAATCTTGTCATTGCCGGCACGCTTCTCGATGTCGCCGGCCTCAAATATCTGAGTGGAAACAGCATCGCCATAGATAACAATGAAAAACGGGCGGCAAGGTTTTCTGAATACACCGTTGATTACCTGCCTTCGCCGTTAGTCATGGTACGATGGCGTCTTCCTGCCGCATATTTCGAGACGGTTTTATCCTGCGAAGCACGGTTGATACAATCCTTCGGTGGCGCTGTTGGAATTTCGTTGCGCGCCAAGCCTGTGAGTTTAGCCGCCGTGCTGCGTTACACCGACTCCCTGCAGTTAGAGGTTCGAACAGGCCTCCGCATGGGGCGATTATCCGTCGAAGCCGCCTCCATCTTCTTCGAGGAACCCCTATCCGGCGAGAATCTTGTCGGTTATGGCCTGAGCGTCGAGGTTTTTCGTGGGGATTAGGCTTTCGGCCATCTGCGACCAGCTCAAATCGATCGGGGCGGTTGCCGGCGTACTCGTGATCACGACGGTAAGTGCTGCACTGATAGCGATGGGTTGTAGCGGCAGAACTACCGCCTACATCACCGCGGATCTGCTCACCTATTTCGAAAGCGAGGAACGAGTAGTCGAATTTGCGTTGCTGCCTCTTGCGACCTACGATTTCTATCTTCTTCCCGGCATACAGTTGGACGACGCCGGAACCGGTCCCGACAGCTCGAGAATACGCGGGATGATCATAGATCTACCAAGCGCTCCGGAAACGCCGTCTCTTTCCGGATTTGTGACCACCTTCGAAGGGGCGATAACTGTAGGTAATCTGAATCAGACAGGGGTCCTTCAGCTTGTCCACCTTTCGGTCCTTGCAGCCCCAACCACGGCAGCGAACGTCTATGAAGAGGGGGCGTTGCTCGTTTCGCTCCCGGTTGATCCTATAGGTCCCGGCGAAGCATCAGAGGCAAGCTTCGTTGCACACATAGACGAGGATTCGCCCCTGTCCGAAATAATCGCCACATCGTCGATGCGCGTCGGAATCAAGTTGACTTTTCCAGAAACAACCAACCAAACCATGGAAGCCGGCTTCGAGCTCACTCATCTGCAGCTCAGCGTTTCCGGCCGCCCGTTCCTTCTCATTCCCGATTGAGGCCGTCCCGCAACTTCCAGGCCGCCACGGCATACGCTACAGATAGAGCAGCAGTCCTTAAACTGCACTACATGTAGTGTTACAAATGGCCTCGATTCAGAGGGATTAACGTTGCGGAATAACTGAATTAGGGGTTCGTCGCGATATTTGCAGGAATCCACACCGAAACAGACGCCGGCCTGCACCGGAACTCTCCCCATCCGTCTTCGTTTGTGAGGACAGCTTCTTCTATGTGGTCCGTATGATCGATGTAGGTCATTCCAGGCACTCCGGTCTCCATCGATTTCATTCCATCTCCGTCGTTGCTCATTATGACCGCCATCCCGCCGGGGTGTTCCTCCGTGCCTAACCTCGTCCAGCCGATACAATGAGGATCGTCAAAGTAGTCGTACTGTTCTCCGAACGCATATGTGCCTCTCGCATGAAGAAATCTGTCGATCATCCACCTGTGGCTCGGCATCGTAATGGTATATTCGTTACCATCCTTGCCGAATCCGGTGTATTCCGCGCCGTAATAGTCGGGCATGAAGATGCAGGGATAGCCTCCTCTTCTCAGAAGGATGAAGGCGTAGGCTAACGGTTTGAACCAGGCTTCAACCACCGACTCGAGGGATTGCAACGGTTGCGTATCATGATTGCTTACAATTGTGACCGCCATGTCGGGTTTGTCCTTGACGAGGCTCCTCTCGAAGACGGTGCTCAGGTCATACTCTCTTCCTTTCCGGCCGGCTTCAGCAAAGCCGTAGTGCAATCCGGTATCAAAAAGCATAATATTGCCGTTCGTCCTTTCGACAAACCGATCGAGAGCCGCATCAATACCAGACCAGTACTCACCTACTGCAAACAGATCACGCCCGGCGTAATCCCTCAGATGGTTGAGCCAATCGTGGAAGAAGCCGGCCTTGACGTGCTTCACCGCGTCAAACCGAAAACCGTCGACTCCGGTTGCATCAAGGTACCATTCTCCCCAATAGAAAAGTTCATGCTGGACGTCCGGATTGGCTATGTCGAGATCACAACCCATCAGAAAGTCATAGTTGCCCTTCTCTGTATCGACATCGGTTTGAAACTCCTTCCCTTCGAACAGATATATCGCCCCTGAGTCATCCGCGAGTGAATTAACGTCCGCCGCATTGAAGTGCCACCAATGCCACTGCAGTTCAGAGTACGTATTGCCCCTGCCGGGAAAATTGAAATGGGTCCACGCCTTTATTGTCTGCAAATCTCCAATCGCTTCCATACGATTGTCAGGATTGTAAGGCGTCGCCTTGAACTCTTCCTCCTCATCCCCTCCCATCTTATGATTGATGACAATGTCAGCGTAGACCTGCAGTCCTGCCGTGTGGGCCGCTTCGATTGCCTGATGATATTCATCTCTCGTACCGTACTTGGTCCGAACTGATCCCTTCTGGTCAAACTCGCCAAGATCGAACAAATCGTACACCCCGTAACCGGTATCGTGAGCACCGCCGGCGCCTTTGTACGCGGGCGGAAGCCAAAGCGACGTAACTCCCGCCTCGGCGAGGGACGACGCCTCTTCTGCAACCATTCTCCATAACGAACCGTCTGCCGGTGTGTACCAGTGAAAAAATTGCATCATCGAACCGTTGTATTCTTTCATCGTTACCCCGACTGCTTGCCGATTTTGGCTACGTGATCAAAAAAACATGCAAGAGAAGCTGCCTTCTTGCGCAGCCACAAAGAGAGCGGGCTCTCTTTTCTCGCAAGAAAGTCAAAAACTACTTTTGAAAGCTCCGGAGATCTCAAGTAACCGTAGGATTTGTGCGGGTTTCGCTGCTTTTCTATTTCGTAGTCGTTAAAAACAATCGTATCGACAGGAAGCACGTTCCTTGAGCCGGCCTGATAATCGTCTGCAAGATTATAGTTGAATGCAACCCGGTCGTGTAAATCTGAAAAATTATACCAGTGGCTGATGATGTTATCCGGTGTTGCCGGCTTTTTCCCGTTCTTGATATCGAACTGTCCTTCGAGGGCTATTTTGTCCATGATAACCGGAATCCCCAGCGGCGAGCCGATCGTGATGAATGTATCAATATCGATATCTCTTGCCTGGCCGGTCAACACATCGTATGAAATGATGCTTCCCATCGAATGCGCCAACAACAGGATGTCATGGTTCTTGTATTTTCTTAAGACCTGATGCAGGCGATTGCGGATAATGTCTCGTACAAGGCGTTCCTCATTATCCTCCCACGTGACCGTCTGCGAATAATAGACTTCCAGATCCTGAAAGAAACGATGGATTATCCGATCAGATATCTTGGATAGGTCAATTGTAAGGTCATCTCTCAGATACAGCCTGTCGATCTGTTTCTCTATATAATCCAGTATTCTTCTGCGTAATTTACTTGCTTCCGGATGCTTCGTGTATGGTATTGGAAAATACGGCTCCTGGAGCACATGTGAACCGTCTCCCCCGTTGGCTTGCATTTGTAACGGCGTTGAATGAAGAACATCGGCCCAGTACACCATCTCGAACTTAAACGAGGTCTTCGATTCGCCGATTCTGCCAAATCCTTCCTGTATGGCCTCTCTCCACCATTTCTCCAATATCGCTCTTGGTGGTTTATTCCCCAGGCCGTGAATTCCAATAATAACTGCAGACATGTCTCAATACTCGTTATTCTCCGGAACGGTAACCTTAACACAGTAGGGCAGATCGAAAAACCCACCTCGTGATGCCGCCTCCAGAATGTAAGTCCATACACAATTGTGCAGATCGAAAAACCCACCTCGTGATGACGCCTCCAGAATGTAAGTCCATACACAATGGTGGTTTTTCGTATCTGGCGATGTCAAAGCAACGGTGATTCAGGGCGCTACGTGTGGTTTTTCGTATCTGGCGATGTCAAATTTTCAAGGTGCCCACTATGCATTCGAAGAACAGGAGGAAACTCGATTTGATGCTAAAGACAGGGAGGCCCGGCCGGGCCTCCCTGAATGAAGTTACTTGGCAAGCAGGAACTCGACGCGGCGGTTTTTCCAGCGGTTTTTTTGTTATCAGACGGCTACCACCG
>CAZHXC010000019.1:9218-14996 GCA_964536145.1 uncultured Spirochaetales bacterium
GCCAAAACCGGCCACGGTGATGCGCTGAGGACTCACGCCGCGGTCCACCAACGCATCTCGGATGGCTTCCGCCCGTCCAAGTGAGAGCGGTGCCAGTACTTCCTTCTCCTCTGCCTGGCCCCTTGCCGGATCGTTCCAGTAAACACGTACCGCATGTCCCTCGGCGTGGATCTGGTAGGCGGGATATTTTTTGAGGACCTCCGCCAGTCTGTCCAGGGTAGCCAGGTTTTCCTGTCTTTCAGCAGCCGGCACATTCAGGTAGTTTGTGGTAAAGGGTTCGAAGTAGATGTTGGAAAGGACGATCCTGAATTGGTCTCCCTCGCGGAAAACGAGAATATCGACGGGCAATACTTCGCTGATCGAAGAAATATTCCCGACGGTATCCCAGGCTGAAAACGCCACCATGTAGTCAGATGCCGACTGGACAAGCTCTCGCGAATCGGAGCGGCCGTCCCATCTAATCGGATTGATCGATGATCCGGGGCCGGAGAAGCTTTTGAACGGACTTCCCTCGGGATCGCTTATCTGTACCCGCCAGTCCTGGATGCCGGAGGCATCCCTGGCCATGAGCCTTATATTCGCAACATCCGCATCGCCGTCTCCGTCAGGGGAGAAGGGTTTTGGGGATAGTTCGAGGGTTAGCACCGGACCGATGGTATCAAGAGTGAAGGTGGCGCTCTTGGATTCAGCGATGTCGCCCTTCCAATACTCAACATTGAGTAACGCGGTGTAAGTGCCGTTTACAGCACTCCCTGCGTCGCCGGACCCGTTCCAAACGATGGAGTCCGGCAGGTTCTCTTCGATCCTTTCGTAGGATTTGACCTGCCCTCCGTCGCGGTCGAGAATGCTCAACGACCACTTCTTGATGCTGTCCGTTGGAGCAGCCCCGAGGTTTAGACCTGCTACCGGGAACGAAGTGTCCAGACTGATCAAGGGAGATGCAGTCTCCGGCTAGTTGCCGGACCCCGCATCCGTTCGCATGCCCGGATGACACCGTAACGGAAAGCCACGAGGGAGCGTTCTTTCCAATATTGCAGGATTCGGACGGATAATATCCCTCGTTTCTACAGTACAACTTCGTCAATATCGTCTGAGCTCACATACTTTCGAGCGAGCTTTCGTACCATGCGCTGGTACCGATCCACGATTTCGGCGAGAATGTCGATCTCTCCCCGCACAACTATGGTAACAACCCGTAGTGGTCCTGGGCGTCGTATTCGCGGTTATCGCTGTGTAATGGCGCGTCGAGACTGCCTGTTATACCGCATAGTTTGCCACAAGGATATGAAAGATTTTTTGCATAGATGCAACTACCTGCCGCCCGGATGGGTAGATGTGTATAACCTACCACGGAGGTATGTGACGATGTGCACGAATCACATCGATACTTTCGCTTGCGGCCGGTTCACGATTGATACACCGGGCGCAGAAGAGCAGGTAAGCGGACGCCTCGGTAGGTAATATCGAGTCGGATCAGGCTATCCTGGACCAAATTCGTGACGCCCAGGAAGATGCGGATACAAAACTGCTAATGGAGGTATCAGGACGTAGTCTGCTGTAATTAGCCCGATTCCGTCAGGCAGCCTTTTGCAGGTTATCGGAAGATATTAATTGGTAACTGGACACTCTATGTATGATCGATCTATTTAGGAGGGAAGATTCTATGAAAAAATTAACCACAATCATGGCTTTAATGATTTTAACCTTGAGCATTTTCGGTTTTGGCGACGACCTCATTGATTTTCAGCCATCCAACCGATACCAGGCAACACAGGGAAATGAAATGAGTGCGTATGATTGGCTCACAAATCCAGCTTACTACGATCTGTTGGTAAGGTCCTCAATATTCTTTTCCTTGGATGGTACGGGAACACAGTTTGCCAACATTGATAACGGGATCATCCAGAATGGATTCCGCGGCGGTTACGCCCATATCATGCCGTCCTTCTCACCTCTCGTCGCCCTTTCCTATAAAACGTCCTTCGATAGAGATTCGCAAACCAATGACGATAACATCGAATACACCTATACCGGGTATGATGTAACAACCGGAAAGTACAACTCTATTATCGAATCGGCAAACATTACCGAGCTCAGCTCTTCGCCATACCACAGACTGGCCGTTCATTTGGGAGCGAAATTAGATGGGGCGCTTCAGTTGGCGCTTCAAACCTGGTGGAATATGGACAGGAGCACTCAGATCACGCGCGACTATACCAACACCTATTCTAATACTGCTGCTCCTACCGACAGCACCCTTACATCTAAAGGAGCCTTAACCGAATCAAGCATGGATTTGGTCGACGGCGATCTGAGCGGATCTGTTTTAGGTTTTGAGCCTGAGGTGGGGCTTTTGTTGGGTATCCTTCGCTCTAAAATCGCCGTAGGGTTTGGCCTTTTTAATAGAATTTCGGATAAGGATTTATATAGGCAAACGGTCACAAATTATGTTGGCGGAATTGATGATACGATCATGGACAGCCAAACCGTCACAACCCAGGCGGGTGCCTACTATTACGATCCTACGACATCGACTGTTCTCCCCCGCTTTCAAATGAACTTAAACGCACCGGTGGTACCATCCTATACACAACTGGGTTTAGACACTTCTTCCACCCTGGATCTATCAAATAACTTGAGATTGGAAATACCGGTGGGATTTGGATTTTCCCTCTATCCGCAACAGAGCACCACCAACAGCACCACCACCATAGGCTATAATGACGCTGTTTCAGATACTCCGGAAACAAACCGAAGCACAACCAACGTGACAACCGATTTGGCGGTTAGCAGTGATTTCGATGCTAATGCGGGGGTTACGCTTCGAACGGACCTCGAGCCGACAGAGAACGCTGCTTTTCATCTAGGCGTTGGTCTTTCTTTCATGATGAATCTATATCAAGACAGCCGGAGCCAAACGCGAACCACACATATACAGTGGGATAATAATGCAGACGGTGACTATGCCGATGCTGGAACCGACGTTGACACGGTGTATACTGAATCGGGCTACACGATACAGCAAAGCAGCGGAAAGTATTCGGTTACGTTAACTGTGCCATTGGCGGTAAGCTGGAGACCGATTCCCAAACTCGCCTTTCATGCTGGAACGAACACATCGATGGATATCAGCTACACTTCCGGCAACAGCCTGACCGAAGGTGACGCCGCTTACATATATGAAGCCTTCACAGATAATTTAGACGAGACTAATAGCTACACAGAACGACTCAAAGATGGATCCAATAATATGTCTGTTCCCAGCCGAATGGTGACTACGGATTTTGGGTTCACGAGCTCCGGAACCTTTGGCTTCACTCTGGATCTTACCCCGAATCTTTCAATCGATGCTTTGGCTCAAGCTAGTTACCTGGCATTCGATGCGTTTAGCCTGACCGGCGTATATTCCTTTTAAGGAACGAGGTTGTAATGAAAAGAAACTTTGAGAAAAAACAACAAATTATTCGTTCATTGTTTGTCTTAATAGCCGCCGCCTTGCTGCTACTATCAGGCTGTATGCCGGATTTAGTCACTATCCTTTCCAGCGATCTTACCATAACATTAGGAACGTTCGATCCGGCCGGCGGAGTAACTACAGTGCGCGGCACGCCTGGGGGGAAGCTGATTGTTCCGGTAATCATAAGCACACCTATCGGCAATTCTATTACCGGATCATACACGGTTACCTTTACCTTATCGGGGGACGCTGATCTTTCTACTACCGGAGACAATATCGTTCTGGGCGAACAGGAATTGAGCGCCGGTTCGGAAGAGATAGTGGAGATATCTGTAGCCGGGACCGTACCAGTCGCTACCTATACCCTCTTTGCCGCTTTTTCCGCGACTGACTCCGTTACGAACAACAACAAGGCCTCTGTCACCGCCGAGATCGGAGCCGATAATTTACCGGATTTGGAGATTTCCGATTTTTCTCTTGTGGGGTCAGGAACTTATCTACCGGAAAGCACGGTGACTTTGGTATACCAAATAACCAATACCGGATATGCCGAAGTGGAGGGTGGCACAGCTTTCGCCATAGATTTCACCGCGGACTTAAGCACGGTGATCACCACTTTAGGAACAATTGATTTGGTCTTACCGGCTGCTGATCCTCTATATCCACAGGAAAACATTTCAGGAACCGCAACCATCACGATGCCTGCAGAGAGCGAATTGGCAGCGGATAACGGAGAAGTTGCCCTGACCTCCTGGACGGATTTGCTCACCGCCACAGTTGATACCGGAAATACCGTCACGGAAATCATCGAGTCAGATACGCGGACCCTAACGATATCGTCTAATTCGCCGAGGCCGGATCTCATAGTTTCCACCATTAAGCCGTCCGATGATTTCTCAGGGGCGGTGATACAAGGAGAGGCAGTTGAGTTCGCCGTTTTTATACAAAATGTTGGATGGGCCTCGGCTTCCGGATTCACCGTTACCCTTTATGCTGATACGAATGATAATGCGGTTTTCGACAGTGGTGAAATGCTGTATGAATGGAGTGATCCTGGAACGGTACCCTACGACGTTGATGGTATGGGAAACAATGAAATCTACCTTACCGTTCCCTCCGAAACCGTTTACCCCGACTCATTCACCTACGATGGGTCAGCTCACAGTATGAGAGCCGCTATCTCTCAAGATCTAGACGAATGGGATATCACAAATAACGAAGGTACAACCGGCGCTTATCCTTTTTTGGTCAACTCCCATGATGTAAGTCCCGGTGAATTGAGCATAGATTCCACCCAGATAGCCGACGGAGACAGCCTTTCGGTTTCCTTGGTTATACAAAACTACGGGGAAGATGAGTTAACCACTGATTTCGATGTTGCTATTTATGCTTCTGCTGATACAGTATTCGATCAAGCAGACAATCTTCTGGCAACAATCGCCATCACTGATTCTATAGCAGCCAACTCTTCCCTGACCGCCGTGGAAACCATAGCTATACCGGACGCCTTGAATCTAAATGCATTTGTGTACATCTTTGCCCACGTCGATTCCGGCGATATCGTGGCTGAAATAGACGAAACCAACAACCTAACCACAGATGCAACTACCGGCGAAACAACTTCTGCCGCTATAGCCCTTTTCTATGACAATGAAGACGGAGCGAGAACATTTGATATTCGCATTGAAACTTTTCCGCCGGTTTTGGATGAAGTAACGGATACGCATATATACCTTTATGATTCGGCGGGCGCCTATTTGGCCGACAACGACAACATCGGCGGCGGATTTGGCCCTCAAAGCTCTAAGTTTTCAAGAATCGACTCAAACAATCTCAATCCGGGCACCTATCATGTCTTGATACAAGGAGCTAAAAGCACGGATGTCGGGCCTTATGGATTTACTGTATACGGACAGGGCCTGACTTACCCTTATTTTTCAACGGCTATTAATTCAAATGACAATGATCCGTATGAAACTGACGATGCTTCTTCTGCAAATGTGCCTACTGATGCCGTTATCTTTACAATTGCTCAATTTTACAGCAGGTATCTCGGTGACAGCGACGCGGATTGGTTCTCTTTTACATTGCCGTGATTTTACAGCATTTGATTGGGGGCTGTCTGGGAAGATTTCCAGGTGGCTCCTTTTTTTTGCCGGGTCCGGCAAAGGTGCACCCCTTTGAACATATTTGTTTAAAACAGCAGCTGTTAACCCGTATTTCTCCGAAGCGTGCCATTTAATCCGTACAAGCGTAGATGTTCATAATTGTAACGTATGATGATCATTGAGATCTTCGTATCCCAGACAGAGGGCGAATAC
>CAZHXC010000020.1:0-9064 GCA_964536145.1 uncultured Spirochaetales bacterium
CGACGGTACATACGGCATGGTGTTCGACCTCTCACCGGATGAAGTTGCGGTTATCATGCTTGATGAGCCTCCTGATCTAAAATCAGGGATGGAGGCGAAGCGCACCCACAGGGTTTTGGACATCCCGGTTGGAAACGCACTCCTCGGCCGGGTGATCGACCCCCTCGGGCGGCCGCTCGACGGCAAAGCCCCTGTAAAAGCAAGGGAACGGATGGCCGCCGAACGGCCCGCGCCGCAAATCATGGACAGGAGCCCGGTCACCGAGCCGCTCCAAACCGGTATCCTAGCTGTTGACGCCCTCGTCCCCATAGGCCGGGGTCAGCGCGAGCTCATCATCGGTGACAGGCAGACGGGGAAAACCGGCATTGCCGTTGACACCATTATCAACCAACGGAAAGACGATGTGATTTGCATCTACTGTGCCATTGCGCAACGGAGCACGGCCCTCGCAAAGGTGGTGGACGAGCTCGAGGCCCACGACGCCATGGATTACTCGATTGTCGTGGCAACCTCCGGAGACGATCCACCGGGGCTCCACTATGTCGCTCCCTACGCGGCAACGAGCATGGCGGAATACTTCATGGAAAAAGGAAAAGACGTGCTGGTTGTCTATGACGATCTCACCCGGCACGCCCGTTCCTACCGCGAGCTCTCACTCCTGCTCAGACGCCCTCCCGCCCGGGAGGCGTATCCGGGGGACATCTTCTACATCCACTCGAGGCTCCTCGAACGAGCGACCCACCTCGACGATGAACACGGAGGAGGATCACTCACGGCGCTTCCCATCATAGAAACCGAGGAGCAAAATATATCGGCCTATATTCCTACAAATCTTATCTCGATCACCGACGGCCAGGTGTACCTCTCACCCAGGTTGTACCAGCAGGGAGTGCTTCCGCCGGTGGATGTGGGAAGATCAGTATCACGCGTCGGGGGGAAGACACAGCTTCCCGCCTACCGCTCCGTTGCCGGTGACCTGCGTCTGATCTACAGCCAGTTTGAGGAGCTGGAAAACTTCTCCCGGTTTGGCGTTCAACTCGACGAAGAAACACAGAGGACCCTCGAACGTGGAAGGCGGCTGCGCGAGGTACTAAAACAGCGGCAGTACGCCCCCATCCCCGTTATCGAGCAGATCGGACTGCTCGTGGCGGTGACAGAAGGGCTCCTTGACGATATCCCCATCGAGCGGATTGCCGATGCAAAGGAAGCAATCAGGGAAGCGGTGAGGCAGAAGCAGGAGATCGCTCAGAAAATCGCCGATCGAGAGACCCTCGAAGAGTCCACCTTTGAGGCGTTGCGAAATACCATCGCTGACTCGCTTCAGGCGCTGGAGAGACCTCATGGAGCGGAGTGACGTACTCAAACGGAAGCTTGCGAGCACGCAGGACCTGCACTCAGTGGTACGGACAATGAAATCCCTCGCGGCGGTGAATATCGCCCATTTTCAGAGGGCCGCACGATCCGTCGAGTCATACATGGAAAACGTGGAAGAGTCCTTTGCAGCGCTTACGGTAGGTATGGATCCGGAGACGCTCATCAGCATGCCGGATCTCGAGAGAACCGGAATCGTCGTTTTCGGGTCAGCCCACGGATTGTGCGGCCAGTTCAATCAGGAAATCGTGCGGTTCACCCTCGAGTCCCTGGAAAGCTACGGCATCGGTCCCGGACAAAGGAGCTTTCTGGTGTTGGGGAACAGGGCAAGAAGCCGGCTGTTGCGGGCCGATGCGTCGCCGGACAGATATCTCGACATATCGGGTTCCATGTCGGAAGTACCAAGGTTGATGCGGCAAGCGCTATCGATTATCGAAGAATGGACCACAAACGGCATCGAGAGAGTGTATCTCTTCTACAACAGGACCGAATCCAAGGCGAGTTTTTCTTCGGAGGTAAAACTCCTGCTTCCTCTCGATCCCAACTGGGTGAGTGAAGTGATACGGCGCGGTTGGCAGGGTAAAGTTGAACCTGTAACCGATATCGAACGGAGTGAGGGACTGCAACACGTAAGCAGACATTATTTCTATGGGACCATGTACCGCGCGTTCCTCGAATCAATGGCGAGCGAAAACGCGAGCAGGCTTGCCGCCATGCAGGCGGCGGAGAGCAACATCGAGGATCAGCTCGATGAGCTGCAGTCCCAGTACAATCGAATGCGGCAGACCGCGATCACCGGGGAGCTGTTGGACATTACCGCGGGATTCGAGGCGCTGACGGGCGAATAGCCCCGGCGGCTCGCCGCCTCGGTAGCTGCCATCGCCGGCCCGGCGGCTACTTTCTCTTTCTCCATCTGATCATCTTTATCATCGCCGAGAAGAGAAATAACACACCCATAGCCGTGCCTACCGCAAACCCGATAAAGCCGAAAATCGGCATATCTCCCATGGTAGGACCCACACCTGCAAGGACAACGAGGGAGGAGCTGACAAGAATCGCGGCAAGCACCAACCCGAATACCATGCGAAAACCCACTTTGTCGACGGTTTCCTGCATGGAGACCACATCCGGCATCCTGACCTTGACCTCGCGTTCCTCGAAAAAACGTTTGACCGCGTCGGCAGTGTTGGGCAGATGAAGCAACGCATCACCCCAGTCGAGGGCGGAAACGGTCAGCTTGTTCCTGAAGCGGCCGGAGGCAAACTGGCCGGCCCATATCTGTGTGGAGATGCTGCGCAAATATTCAACTATATTAAAGGAGGAGTCCAGATCCTGGGCGATCGACTCGAGCGTGCTCAAGACCTTTGCCACATAGACAAGCCGCGACGGCAGACGGATACCAAAGTTTATCACAAGCCGCAACAACTCGATAAAGGCGCGGGAGACCTCTATATACTCGAGTGGTCTGTCAAGATATGACTCCATCAAATCGTACAGCGCCTGCTGGAGCGCGGTTTCATCTATCTCCCTGGTGGTGCGCCCGAGTTTCAAAATCGAGCGGGCGACAAGCTTCGAGTCTAACCGTCCGAGCCCGAGCATGAGGTAGTTGAGTTGTTCCAATTCGACCGGCTGGAAGTTGTACACCATACCAAAGTCGATAAGACAGACCCTGCCGTCCACCGGGACAATCAGGTTCCCGGGATGCGGGTCCGCGTGTAACAAGCCGTCGAATAACATATGGGTTACCAGGAAGTCGGTGGCGTTTTTAACAATTTGCTTTTTGTTATAGCGTGGGTCGTCACTCTCGATCACCTTGTTTATATTCTCACCTTCCACAAAGGCGAGAACCAACACATCATCCGTAGTGTATTTTTCGTAAGGCCGGGGGATGATGATCGATTCATCGTCCTCAGCCGCCTTCCTGAACTTCTGGATATTGAGAAACTCGTTTCTGAAGCTCAACTCTCTGCGTATCTGAAGGCTGAACTCCTCAACCATCTCCACCGCGCTCAAGGGCCGGAGAAAATGGGTGTTTCTGTCTACAAACTTCGCGAGCCTTTGCATGATAAGGAGATCTATATCTATCTGGGTTTCTATCCCGGGCCGTTTTATCTTTACGGCTACCTTTTTCCCGTTGGAAAGAACCGCCCTGTGTACCTGGGCGAGGGAGGCCGCCGCCTCGGGCTCATCTGTAAACTCATCAAACAGCCTGTCCACCGGCTTCCCTAAGCTTTCTTCAACAATCCTCTTTGCTTCCTCCACCGGGAAAGGTGGCACGTTGTCCTGCAACTTCTCGAGCTCTTTCAGAATATCTTCAGGAATCAAGTCCTTCCGGCTGCTCAACAGTTGGCCGAATTTGATAAAGGTTGGCCCGAGCTCAACCGCGACATGCCGCAGCTTTTCCCCAAGGCTGAGAGCGAGCAATTCGCGGACCTTTTTCCCTTTGCGCAATCGAGCGAATATTCTGCTGTAGAAGGGCAGATAGGTCACAAACTGGGCAAGACCGTATTTGGCCAGGGTGTAGAGGATGTGGGCGGTTCGCGACGGGACCTCGGTGACCCGGTTCAGCAGCTTCATGGAACTATCGCTACCCTTCCATTCGGGTCCGGCGTCGGATGCGCCATGCATGTATCATCAGCATGATGCCAAGGAGAAGTGTGAATATACCGATGAGCAGCGTGATAGTGACCATGCTCGCCGCAGGCCAGACAAAGAGAAAGACACCAACGCCGATCGACACGATTCCCGCGACGATCAGCCACGCCTCGCCTTCCATGTCCCTGCGGAGCCGAACTGCGGTAATAATTTCAAAGATCCCCAAAAGGATAAACCAGGCCCCGAGAAAATAGGCAACGACAACGGCGCTGATGCCCGGCAGAATGATCAACAGGAGCGCCAGGATGGTTCCCAACACTCCCTTTGCGAGCGTCACCCCCCACCTTTCGAGCTGCTTTCTCGAACGAATCGCCGTGAAGAGTGAAAAGAGGCTGTCCAACAGGACATAGATTCCAAACAGGACAATGAGCGCCCGCAAGGAAATTCCGGGTACGACGATAATGACCACTCCAAAAATTGCGGCGATAAGACCCCGGAAACCGACAAGCCGCCAGTCGTGCTGCGGAAAAATTAACATATCATACCTCCATGATCTCGGTACCGAACTGTTCGTCGATGAGATCGTTTATTTTTTTCTTGAGAGACCTGAACGAGTAGTAGGTAGTGGCAAGTTCATAATTACGCTCCACCCACTCTTGCGCCTTGTCCGGCTCATCAAGAATGGTGTTTACCTCTCTCACCAGATCAGGCGTGATGAAATCGTTCAGCTCCATAATCTGAAATCCCTTCGGCTCGATATCCTGTCTGAAGATTTCGTATGCGCTCATCACAATCGGCTTCTTAAAATAGAGGGTTTCTAGAAAAGCGTTACCAAAACCTTCAATACTCGACGGATAGGTCACCAGGTCACAGAATCTGTAGGCGTCCTGCAGGCTGTACACCTTCCGCCCTTCCTGGTTTATGCCGCGCTCAAAGCCAAACCGGTCGGCCAGAAACCTGACATCAACCTCCATTTTCCGGGCAAAATCCTCAAGGTAGCGCCTGTAACCCTCTCCTTCGTCACCGGATTCGTGAGTAACCAAGAGCACGCATTTCCTCTCCAGAGCCCGCACGAGCTCAATCGCCTTCTCTATCCGTTTTCTCGCTACGATACGCGTGGGCTGGAGCAGGATACGACAGTCAGGATCAATATCGAACTCCTTATGCATGTCACCTGTGAACTCATCTTCCGCAATCGGGTAGCCGCCGGCCCCGTCCGCTTCAAAATCCATGACATTCGGAACGAGCCTCGCCCCAATTCCCTTCCTGAAGGAGAGCTGCCGGCCGGCGACGCTGTTGATCACCACATGCTTCATCCCGGGAAAGGAGGGCGGGAAAGAAGCGTCGATATAATCTGCGGCGGGCGAGCTCACATACCGCTTTCTCTCCCACCAGAAATCGTGGTTGTGGGATACAACCGGAACGCTTGATTCGGCCGCATATTCGGTGAGCGCAAGGCCGAGGGGAATATGCATCGGGAGCGAGAGGGTATTCTCGGCGACAAAGAGCTCGATGCCAAAGGTATTGTGAAAATCCGTCAACCGCTCCTTCAGCTCCCGTTTCAGCGAATCGATGAGCCGTGATATGTCCGGCGACCGCGATTTGCTCTGGAACAGTTCGCTGTTGATAGACATATTGTCCGGGTCATGGAGGTGCGCTTTGCTTTCGACCATGACTCGATCACCCGGCAAATAATCGTTTTCTCCGCAAAAACAGAAACACCTATGACCGGTTTCGCTCAATACATCCATCCACTTACGCGTCTCGAGGGAGACACCGTCGGTACCCGCGTACCGTGTCATGACGAAACCAATTTTCAAGCATCTGTCTTGCACCGAGTGCCTCCGTCACAGTAAGCGGTACTACTTGCTAACGCTGATGCCGATGCTCCTTCCCTGCCTGTTGATCTCGAAAGACGCCTCGTCCCCCGCATCGTTGAGCGCCCGGTAAAACGCAAGCGCATCAGGCGTGTCGGTATCGTTTATTCCGGTGATAATGTCGCCGCGTCGTATGCCGGCTATCGCCACCGGCGATTCGCTGATTACCCGGATTGCAATAACACCTTCAACCGAGTCAGGGATATCCGATTGATTCCGCACCCGGTCGGATATCGGTATGATATTGACCCCCGGCCAGAGCTGGGAAGGGTCCTGCAACTCCTCCGGCGCCGGGCGTTCGCCCAGGCTGACCGTCATGCTTTGCTCTTCCTCGTATCTGATGAGCGAGAAGCTTACCTCGGTGCCCGGCCGTTTTCCTCCAACCTGTCTCGAAAAGCCAAGGGCGTCGTCCACGGTCACACCGTTTACCTCGGTTACGAAATCACCCGGGAGCATGCCGGCGTTTGCGGCGGGTGAACCAAGGTGCACGTTGTCTATCAATACTCCCTCTGTTCCGGCGATCCCCATATTCTCCTCGAGACCGGAGAACGCCTGAGATGAAGGATCGATTGAAGTAACCCCGAGCCAGCCGTAGATAATCCTGCCTTCGTCTATAAAATCTTCGATGGCGGTGGAGACTACGTTTGATGGAATGGCGAACCCGACACCGGTGCTGCCGCCGGATTGAGAGGCTATCCAGGCATTGATACCTACTATCTCGCCGTCCAGGTTCACCAGCGCACCGCCGGAGTTTCCGGGGTTTATCGCGGCATCAGTCTGGATATACTCGGTAAAGCCGCCGATGGGTACACCCGCCTGTGCAGTTCTCCCCAATGCGCTGACGATACCCGCGGTGACCGTAGATTCAAATCCATACGGGTTACCCATGGCCAACACCCAACTGCCCACCGAGAGAAGATCCGAGTCAGCCAGCGTTGCAACCGGGAGGTCTTCAGATGCCGTAAACTCGAGGAGGGCAAGATCGGTACGTTGATCCCCACCCACGATGGCGGCGTCATAGTCGCGACCGTCCATCAGCACAACGCTGATCTCATCGGCCTCCTGAACTACGTGATAGTTGGTTACCACATATACGGTGTCACCGTTTTTGCGGACCAGCACCCCGGAACCGAGACCCGGCCGCTGTTGCGGAGGACCTTCAGGCGTGCCAAAGAAGTACTCGAAAATCGATGAAGGCTGCCGGTCGACTATCTGGAGAACGTTGACCTCCACCACCGACGGGAGCACTTCATCCGCTACTTCCATAAACGCATCCTGCATCTCCTCGGGGTTTGCGATCACGGTCCGTGTGACCGTCGATTGACCGAACCCGCTCTGTTGGCGGCCTTCCTCATCGGAGCCGCCGGCGCAGGCTACCTGCACCATTGCAAACATCGATAACAGGATTCCCAGGTAGAATCCTGTCTTTCCTGGCGGTATTCGTACTTTCATAGTTTTCTCCTTTTTAAATTTCTTGCACTATTTGTGCCAATTCAAGCGGCCACCCAACCGGTCACGATGCATAAGCGCTGTCGATTCTGCCAAAGTGTATCAATCCTTCGATGATGCCCGAAACGTAGTTGCCGTTGAGCTTTCCAATACCCTTTGCGATGTACAAACGATCGGTCAGGTTCTTCTGCCGGCTCAAACGTATCGCCTGCTCCTTCACCTCGTCTATGGCGTTTGCCACCAGTATTGCCCAGTAACCGTGAGTCAGCGGCAGCAGGTCGTTGCCGCTGTCTCCGGAATAAATGACGTCGTCAAAGCTGTATCCCTCCTTCTCCCTGATATACTCGAGCCCGTCGGCCTTGGTACCGTTGAGCGGAAGGATATCCAGTAACCCCAGGTTGTGGGTTTCATCCACGCTGTAGACTATTGTGGCCTTCTCACAGATGGCTTCAATCCTCGAGCTGATCGTATCCACAAGGGAGACGGAATCTGAAGGATCATCAATGTAGTAGCTCAGCTTGAACGCGTTCTGCCGCTGTTCCTCCTGCAGCCGTACCCTCTCGAAATCCTCGAGGGATTTCTTGAACGCTTCGATATCCCATCCTTCCGTCCTTTCGCGCAACACCTCTATCCACTGAAGGTCTTCAGAAAACGTTCCGTTCTGATAGCGGTATATTTTTGTCCCGACTTCTCCTACCAGGTATTGCGGCGCCGGAGGACCGTACTGACGCATGCCGTCTTCGGTCAGTTGAAGATCGCGCCCGGTAACATAGATCAACGGGGATTGATAATCCTCTACTATTTTTGAAAATATCGACATCGATTGGTCGTAGGTTTGATTCCCGTTTGGAAAGAGTGTTCTGTCAAGATCGGTTGCAATAATAAACATACTATCCTCTTATGTATTCTCTCAAAATTCCCGCCGTCTCATCCGGGCTCCCCTGGCTGCAGTAGAGTCCCAAATGCTCAAAACCGCCGATCTCCTGGGTGTAGGGCAAGAACTCTACATACAATCCCGCACCGGCGCCGTTGTGCACAATAACGTTGAACGCAAGTTCTCTTCCGATGTCATGGAACAACCGGTGATAGGCGCTCAAAGCGTCGTGCCACGCCTCTGCGCAGGAGGCCGTTTCATCATCGTCGAGTTCATACAGAAAGGACTTCTTCGTGTCCCGGATGAGAAAATACAACTCGTAGGGTCTCTTCATAAAGTATGGGACGGCGAGTACAGCGGAACCATAGTCCTTCACCACGTACTCGCCCACCAACTTATCCAACAGGTACTGAGAAAACACCATCGAATGGCGCGCTTCAAACCGCTCGTGGAGCTCGACCGCGCGCGGCTTCTTGTGGCCGGCGATGATCTGCTGGTGTCCGTGAGCGAGCGACCCTCCCACCAGTTTGCCGTGGTTTTTGATTATCGAAACATACCATTCCCCGTCATCACGGCTCGCAAAGTACTTTTCCACCGCGGCCATCCGTCGCATCACCACGGTGAGATCTTCTACCGGCATGTTGTGCCAATCCGAGGTATGGTGGTTTGATGTCCACTGGAGGAGGTGGAAACCGAAGGTTTCCGGTTCATCAGGGAAAACGATAGGAAAGAGGTTCTTGTTGACAAACGTATGTCCGCCGCTCAATTTCCTGTGATCGAGAACACCTGTAGTCTTGCCCTGGCAGATCACGCAGGCCGGTGCCGGAGAGCCGGCCGTTGAAGCGGCCCTCTTCCCGGAAGCGGAGTAATCTTCAGGCCGGCGGGCACGGCCGGGATT
>CAZHXC010000020.1:9074-14508 GCA_964536145.1 uncultured Spirochaetales bacterium
ATCCCTCGGATCCACGCTCGCTAAGCCGCCGGGGCTGCGGATCTCCGGGTTTTTTTCGGACCGGAAGAGCTCCTGCAGTTCGGTAAAACTCAACTCCTCGATATTCTCGGCTTGAACGAGATCGAGGAGAACCTCCCCGGCCAGGTATTGGGCCTCACTCATACACCAACGTCCTCGAGAAAACGGCTTACCATCTGCTTCCAGCTGAAATACGGAATAGTTATTTCGTAGGCGTTTCTGCCCATTCGGTGCCGCAACGGTTCTTCCTGAAACAGCCTACAGATCGCCCCCGTGAAACCGGGTACGTCGTCCGCCTTTACCATGATGGCGCCTTGTCCCTCGCGAATCGGATTATCCGTACCTTCAACGGTTATCTCATCCACCGGTTCGGCAAGCAGGAACTCCTCCACAAAGGGCACCAGATCGCTCGAGACAACCGGTACACAGGTGGCTGCGGCCTCCTGCGCGCTCATTCCAAAGCCCTCCATAACCGAGGGTGTACAGTACACCCAGGTGATGGCGTAAATTACCGGCAGTAATGCCCAGACCGAGCCCACAAAGGCAACGTGGCCAAGAATACCGAGCTCTCTCGCCAAATGGTCCAACTCCGTACCAAGCGGAGTGTCGCGTTCCACCGAGACCACCAAAAGCGAATCATGGAACTCCTTCTGTACCTCGGCAAACGCTTTGATGAGAACGTCCTTGCGTTTTGTGGTGTCGGTACGGCTAATCTCTGTGATGATCTTTGCCTTCCTAACCTGCTCGGGTGAGAGAGAGCAGCGTTGAGCCAGAAATTCCCAAACAGGATCGTCTTCAGTCACCTCACGGGGGTGAATCCGGTCGGTGTCTACACAAGGAGGAAGGAAGAGTTTCGCGTCGTGGTCGTAATCATTCTTCAGCGATTCGCGAATAGCCGAGGAAGTGGCGGCCACACCGTCGAGCTCTTTTACAATTTCCTTCTCCACGGCGATTCTCTCATCTATTCGCAGCGGCTCCCATCTTTCGGGATCGACGTTGTGCTTCTTCAACGCACCGAGTGAGTGGGGCACCCAGTAGTGCTTTATCGGCTCATCGAGCCGCTTGTTGAGCTCAACACCGATCTTGGCTGCGTCCCAGTAGTGGGAGTTTATGAGGTCAACCGGACACTCGTCCTGTAAAAAATCGTAGAGAAAGGTGGTGAGCTCATCGATTTGCTCGTGCATATCCTCCTTTCGTACGAATTCTTTGGTGCTGTCTTCTATATAATAAATCCGCTGATGATCGTCCTTGTACCTGTAGCCGGTATGTTCACCCCCGGTAACCGGGTGCGGGTATCCCCCGCGATTGATAATGGTGATCTTATACCCCTGAGCCGCGAGCTCATCAGAGAACTCGTTGACAAACACGTTCTGGCCACCGGTATCCGGAAGCCCGGGGATCACCTTCCATTGGTGCACCCCGTGATTCGTAATCATCAGTACGTGCTTTCGTGGCGATTCCATAAAGTGTTCATGGTGAACAACATGTTCCTCATCTATACCAATCATCTCTCCCTCTTCTTCAGTTTCATTCTGTGTGTTATTTCTGTGCATACATCCTGCTATACAATCTCTTCGTCTTCGCTAAGGGTGTACTTGTTCCGGTAATGCTCAAAGATATCCAGAGTCCTCCGGGCAATTCCGGTCCAGCCGAACATCCGCCTGGAAAATCTCGCTCCCTCAGCGGAAAGCCGGTCAGCCAACGCGGGGTGCAGAAACGGTAAGGCCATGACGGCGCCGAACTCTTCAGGCCGCAACGGGTCCGCGTAGAGGGCATGAGTTCCAAACTCCACCAGGTCAAGCAGCACGCCGTGTACGGTAATCACCGTCGGCGTACCGCACGCCATCGCCTCTATGGCCGTCATCCCGAAAGGTTCGTAGCGGGAGGAGAGCGCGTAGACACCGGCGGCGCGGTAGTAGTTCGCTAAATCGTCGTCCCCCACGTAGCCTACCCACTTGATCTTGTCCGCAACTCCAATCTGTTGGGCCTCTTCCTTGAGCTTGGTAATCTGCTCTTCATCGGTTGTATTCGCCTCTCCCCCTATACATGCAAGGAGCCGCGCCTTTGGCACGAGGTTTATCAGCGTCGGCATTGCGCGTATGAGGAGATCGTGGCCTTTGTTCGCCGCCATCCTCCCGAGGGCAAGGACATCAAAATCTCCAATGTCGTAACGTTTGCGGATCTGGGCGCGTTCTGCCGAAGGTATCGGCCTGAAACGGTTCTCATCCATACCGGGTGGTATTACCGAGACGTGCTCGGGCAGGATGTCGTACTGTTCCTGTATGATATCGGCCTGTTCCTGGGTGGTTGCGACCACATGATCGCAGAGCCGGTAAAGGAGAAACTCCTTGTGTATTCGCTCCTCAAACCGGTATTCCTTCTCGAGCGCCTCCGGTTCTCCCGGCATGTTGTGCCGCTTCCACCATCCTAAAGAATGAGGGGTGTGTATGTGGGGTATCCGCAACTCCTCGGCGACCTTTTGGGTTGCAAACCCGGCATCCCAGTAGTGCGAATAGGCAAAATCGTACTGGATCCGCCGTTTGCGCACAAATGCGAGAAAGTTTGTCACAAACTCGTTGAGATAGTCGTGCATGTCTTCCTTGCGGACAAAGCCGGCCGGGCCATACGGGATCCGAAGCAACCTGCAATTGGGGTTGATCTTCTCCATTGCCTTTTGCTTGTCGAAGCCTCTCGTTACCACATCAACGCGGTAACCCAGGCGGGTAAAGCGCTTTGCCATTTCAAGCACATAGACAACCTGACCACCGGTGTCCGGCTTCCCCAACTCCGGATCCGCGGCCACATAGCCGTGGAGAGAGGTTAGCAGAATTGAGCCGATATGTTTTTTACTCACGGATATTACTCCTTCTCTTGCGAATATAGGTTTCGTACAGTACTTAGCAAATTGCGTACCAATTGGAGCCGGCAGACCGCGAACCGGCGTCGAACCGGGTGCGGGCCGGCGGCAATCCCTCAAAAAAGGCCCAACAGGGCCTTGAAACCGCCATTCTGATGGAAAACGGCACGGCGGGACGGCCAGTTTCCCGGTCATTTGGGGAAGCCCGCCGGGTAATAATTGGTCTGAATGTATAGAAAGTACTCACGATTCTCCCTGGCACTCAGGACAGTAGTAGGTAGTTCGCGAATTGACCTTTATGGTCTGTAACTCCCCGTGACCCCGGGGACAGGTACCACCCTTTTCCCGGTGGGGGAGCAGATAGGAATCCGGCAGTTTCCCCGGATCCCCCCAACGGTCAACAGCCGTGTCCAGCACCTCCTTCATGGTTTCAAAAAGCGATCTAATTTGCTTCTCATCCAAGTCGGACACCTCGGTCTTTGGATGAATTCGTGTCTGAAAGAGGATCTCATCGGTATAGACATTCCCCAATCCGGCAATGATGCTCTGATTCATGAGGGCGGACTTTATCGAACCCCGTCGTGACCGCATGATCTCCTGAAACCCGTCCCATTCGATCTCCCCGGCATCAACACCCAACTCTTCGCTCTCTATAAACATATCGAGATCACCTGAAAAAAGCCCCACCTCACCAAACAGTCTCTGACAAACATACGCTAGATGGTAGCCGTTTGTAAAATCGAGCAGCACCCGGGCATGCTGTGGCCGGGAGTCCTCATCCTTGAAGTATTCCAGATATCCCGTCATCCCAAAATGAAGCACCAGCCACTTCTCACCTCCAAGGTTAGCCAACAGGTGCTTGCCATATCTCTTTGTGTGGTCCAGTTCATGTCCCTTCAGTCCTTTGCGCAATTTTCCGGCCGAGATATCCCGGAGCACCCGCTCTTCGGCAACCCGAACGCCTTTAATCTGCTGATGAAGCGCGGTTGCATCCATGTATTTCTTGAACGCCTCTACATCCGGTAGCTCAGGCATAACGGTACCTCCTCAACCTTCAACCATCTCCCTGAATTGATCCTCATCGATAATCGTGACGCCTCTCTCCTCCGCTTCTTCGAGCTTGCTTCCGGGCCGCTTTCCCGCTACCACAAAGTCCGTCTCGCCGCTAACGTTCGAGGTGGCCCTCCCGCCTTTGTTCTCAACCGCCTGCTTTGCCTCACTTCGCTTATAGTTGTCGAGCTCACCGGTAAAGACAAATGTCTTCCCGCTCAGGGGTGTCTCCTGTTTCGAGGTCTCTTCCTCCCGGATCTGTACACCGGCACCCCGCAACCGCTCTATCGTTTGTATATTCTGATCCTGATCAAAAAACCGCTCTACGCTTATTGCGATCTCCGGTCCAATCTCCCGGGTCTCCCTCAATTCTTCTTCTCCCGCCTCCATGAGACTATCTAAGCCCCCAAACTTTTTAGCGAGTACCCGCGATACGTGTTGTCCCACGTGTCGAATGCCGAGCGCGTAGAGAAAACGAGAAAGCCCCGCTCCACGAGCTGCGCGGCGCAGGAGAGTCCCGCCGGGCAGACGGTGTAGGCGCCTTCTTTATACACGCAGGTTTCGCACACCGGGCATTTTTTTGGCATGGCAAACTCTTCTCCGCGTTTTTCTCCCTTTTTCTCGATCCTCCCGGCAACCTCAGGGATAACATCGCCGGCGCGGATAACCCGGACCGATGGTTTTTATATTCTCAGAAACGTCCTCGCCGGTATACCCGTCGCCTCTCGTTGCACCGTACTCGAACTCGCCGTTACGGTAGACAATCTCCACCGAGAGACCGTCGAACTTTGGCTCCAACACAAACTCCGTCTTTTCTCCATCGATATTTCTCCCGATGAACCTGGTGAAATCGGCAATCTTCTCTTCCTCGAGCGCGGCATTCAGGCTGAGCATGGCCTCGGTGTGGTCGACTTTCTTTAACTTGTCTACAGGTTCCGCGCCGATTTTGCGGTAGGTGAATTGTCCGCTTGGAGAGACGGGAACGCCTCTTCGAGCTCCCGCAGCCTCGAGAAGAGCTTGTCATACACCGCATCTGAGATAGCCGGACGGTTCTCTATATAATAGAGGTAATTATGGTACTCGATACCTTCGCGAAGCGCCTCAACCTCCTCCCTGGCCTCCTGCTTTGACATCTCGCTTGAGTCTTTGAAGTTGGTGTTTGGCTTCTGTTTATAATCCATGCTTTCTCCATGCGGCCGTGCGGGGCCGCCCAAAGCCCGCCGCGCGGCGGCGCAGGCGCGTGACGGCGCAAGCGCGCCCGCGATTCGAAAGGCGCGTCGCCTACCCGGCCATTTCCTGCAGGCTCAGGGCGTTCTCTACCGCATACCCCTTCTCATCGTTGTCAAAGTAACAATAGGTCTCCTTGCCGCTCCCCTCCCAGGCGGAGATGGCCCCGGCCCATCCGGAGAGCGTTTTGATGTCGTAGGATCCTCTGTAGGCCTCACCCGGGCCGTGGAGCCGGATATAGACAAAGTCAGCCGTTATCTCCTTGGGGGATTGCCGGCCCTC
>CAZHXC010000021.1:0-13732 GCA_964536145.1 uncultured Spirochaetales bacterium
GCGTAGTGCTGCAGTGAGTCTTCATGAATTCCGTACTGGCCAAACATGAAATACCGGCCGTCCGGAGAAAAACCGAGATTCTGGAAACTGGCTATGTCACCGGAACACACGGTGCCGGCCAATAGAAAGAGAAGACAAAACCCCAGCGCTCTTTTCACTTTCAAAGCTCCTCTCTACATATATCGATCTTTTTGTTGAGATCTTTAGCACCTTCGACGATACTGTTATACTCATTACACAACCGGCCTATGACAATCAACACGAGAAACAAGATCATTCTTGGAGGAATGTTCCTCGCCACGCTGCTCGTTGCGGGATTTATCACTTCGATCATTATCCTGTTCAACCGCACCTCCGTGGCCCATGATACCACCGTAGAACTCACCCTGGTGGCAGCCGAGCTGTTGTATGCGGTTGCTGCAATCGTCATTCTCTACTTCTCATTCAGAAAGACAAAATCACCCGAAATCTTCTTCTTCATTCTCTTTGTCATATCAATGTGCTTCGATTCGCTGAAGGCGTCGTTTGTGCTCTTCAATGCAATAGGTGTTGCTCCGTATTACGGTGTGCTCCTCACGAGGGCAGTATACTTTGGCCGTTTTCTGGGGACGCTGGCTGTCCTTACCAGCGGGCTTTTTCCGCTTGGTGCTGAATACCAGCGGATGGAGATCTACATAGGAGTCTCCTTCCTCCTCTCCTTCGCACTGTCGGCCGCGGTCCCGGTGGATATGACCGAAATCGATCCGGTCATGCTGTTCGAGATGGGTCATATGAGGGAACTTGGCATTATCAGCGTGATTTTTCTGTTTTTTGGGGTGTTCAACTTCATATTATATGCAATCCAAAACTCGAGCAAAGACCATTTGTATCTTGCGGCGGGTCTGGCTCTGGCAATCATCGGCAGGGAGATAAACTTCTACACTCAGCAGCCGTTATTGAGCGCTGTTGCCGTTATTTTACTCGTTGCAGGCACGGTACTGTTTGGGGAACGGGCGCATGCAATTCACCTCTGGGCTTAGCCGGTCAGGGCGATAAGCTCACTCGTGACAAATCCGGTTCCCACGGGCATGACGATGTTGTCCAAGTCCCGGCTTGGCAATGCCTCGAGGGCGGTTGCCACCACGGCTATTGGTATGGCCATCGCCATATTCGATGTGATTCTGTAGGCGATGAACATCACCACAAAGAAGCAAGCGAGGCTTCCGGCGTACGATTTACCACCGGTAAAGGGGATTTTCATATTGCCGTAGATTTTACCGATGAGACTCGAAATGGAGTCACCAAAGGCAAGAGCGAGGATCGCTATTGTGGTTGCAGGTTCAGGGTAGAGCATGAGCGCCAGCATCGCCCCGATGCCGAGAGTTATCGGTCCAAGCACGAACCGTCCTCTATCTCTGCTTCTCGAAGCGAGAACGGTTATCCGTGAAATGAGAAATATCTCGTATCCTCTAAACCGGAGATACTCGGAGGCGGTATAGAACACGATACCAAAGGCTAAGAGCGCCATGGTTGCCGTTACATGTATCGCCGCGAGAAACGGTACGATAGCAACGAGGATGTGTATCGATTTCCGGAAAAGTTCGATTCTGAGGTCTTCTACAATTGCTCTGTTGCCGACAGCTGGGGTCGCCAGCCCGGCCGTAGTAGTCAAGGTCATGGTTGAAATAATGTAGCAAGAAGAGTACCAAGTTGACTGATCCAAACGGACGATTATTAATCCATACAAGGAAAAGAATTACCAGCCGGCTGTAGATAGGCCGCATTTCGACGCGCTCTATCGTATACAAAATCATACGAAAGAATTCACATTTCACTATGCTTAGATACAGACTATCGTCTATAAGGAGGGAACCGGACGAGGTATATAACCAAATATAACAAGAATCCGGCGCGGATTCAAGCTCGCACCCTCACGGACCTGGTGATCTGATGCAAGGCTTCTCTCTGACGCCGTGCTATTCGCTTGCAAGGCACTCAGGGCAGACGCCGTAGTATTGCACCACATGGCGGTTAATGCGGAAATGGTACATTTTTTCTACAAGCCGTTCCAACTCCGCAAAACCGTCCTTTTCCTGGGTTGTAAAATCAGAGTACTTCACCACCTTGTGGCACCTCTCGCATACGAGAAGGTGGTGGTGCTCAACCTCGGCAAGCTCGTATCTCGCCTTACCTTCCCCAACCTCGAGCTTTGTCACAAGCCCGAGCTTGTGAAACAGAACGAGTGTTCTGTATACGGTGGCGAGACCGATACCGGGATAATCCGCATGGAGCCTGTGATATATTTCTTCCGCGGTGAGATACGCATCCGCCTCTGCGAGCGTACCGATAATAATCCGACGCGGGAGCGTCATGCGAAGGCCCTGTGATTTCAGCTCGGCTGCAATTGCTTTCCGCCTCTGATCTACTGGATAGTCCATAGCTTGTCCCGTCTCATCCGGTCGATTTCCGGAATAATACAGGTAATGAGAACGAATTTCAATCTGTTGGGCGCGGCACACTAGCTGGTGAGGATCTGTTTCGCGCTCCCGTCGAGTGCTTCAGTAATGTAAGGGATACCGGTTACCTCCTGGACCTCCCTGTTTGCAGAAAACAAGTCGTCACGGGAGATTTCTGAGAGGGCAAACTTGCGGGCTCCCGCCATGAGCTGCTGCAGACCCGCTGCGAGCTTATCCGAGAGTGTCCACATCGCAATGGCGCCAAAGGGGATGCTTCTCATCTCGCTTTCGCCAACTTTATGCTGCACATCGTAATAACCGGCGAATATCTCTTCCGGGTAGTTCCCGATTTTGAGGACCGAGGACGGGAGCTTGTCCCAATGAGCGCTCAGGTTTCCTTTTCTGTCCGGGTACATGGCCCCTTCTATGTTGGAGCCGAGAAAACCCGGGATCATCAGCGCGCGGCCCATACACACGAGCTTTGTATACGGAGCGCCAAGCGCGAGCGCTTTGAAAACGTGGTCTTCCCGTGCAAGTCCACCGGCAAACGCGAGGTCTGCAACCCTTCCGCCGTTTTGTTCGAGGATGACCGCGTACTCTCTCGCTTTTGAGTGGAGAAAGATAGAGGGAACGCCCCAGGTCTCCATCATGTTCCAGGGACTCATACCGGTACCGCCGCCGGAGCCGTCTATTGTAAGCAGATCGAGCTTTGCCTTGGTGGCAAACTTCATAGCCATCGCGAGCGCTTCCATGCCGTAGGAACCTGTTCTGAGGTGATCCACCGCTTCCATGAAGTTCTTTTCAACCTCCGCGGGGGATGACAAATCGGTGTAACCGAGCCTCGAGTGTCTGGCAAAGGACTTGATCCCGTGATGTTTGAAAGCCTCCTGCACCTCAGGAATCGTCGGATTGGGATCGACAACATAACCACGGTTGTGGAGAAAGATGGCGTAATCGAGATCGGTCACCTGGATTTCACCGCCGATATCCTTTGCGCCCTGGCCCCACTTGAGCTCGATAATTACCTTATCTCCATATTTTTCGATGACGTACTCGGCAACGCCGTTACGTGTGTCCTCTACGTTCATCTGAACGATGATGGCGCCGTACCCGTCGAAATACTTCAGATAGGTGTCGATTCTTCTATCGAGCTCCGGCGCTTTTGAGATTTTGCCGTTTTCGATTACCGCGTCCCGGTCGATACCTACTACGTTCTCTCCGATGACTATCGGGCAGCCCACGAGCGCCGCACCAATGGCAAAGGAGTCCCAGTATTTCGCGGCGATGAAGGTGCTTCCGAGAGCGCCGGTCATGAGGGGGATTCTCGCCTTGGTTTTTATTTCGGTACCAAAGGAGGTTTCTATCGACACGTTGGGAAATACGCAATCATCGGCACTATTGCTCAGTCCGTTGGGCATGCCGTTCGCGCCGTAGTTGTATCCCTGAACCCTGAGCGAGGAGTAGCAGGCACCCAAATGGGTCAGATTTCCCGCCCCGGAGGTGGTGATACCGTAGTCTCGAGGATAGAGCATCTTTCTCCCGATCATACTCGACAGCCAGGTTTCACAACGGCCCTCGCAGGAAGCCGTACACAACGTGCAAAGCCCGGATTCCGCCGGATTGCCCCGATTGACGGTTCCGAGGGCGTCGTTATTTTTGAGGTACTGAATCATAACAATCTCCTGATTTGTTGAAAATAATGGCAAAGCATTGCCGTGAATTGCAGAATGACACAGATGGTAGCAGCTGTCAACGCAAATGTGGCAATTGATTGCAATAGTGAGCGCCATGGCATACTCTACGGATAGGGTAGCGGCTTTAAAACCGTGCTACATGTAGTCTTGCAACGGCCTCGATTCAGCGGGATTAGCGTTGTGAGACAGCCTGAATCAACGATTTGTTATGTGCCGATAAATTGCTGAGCCCGTTCTTCGAGCTCGAGGTAGGGAAAAAGCCTCTCGTAGGGTATGAGGCCGGAAAGTGCCCGCGAATGGACCTCAAATCCTGCCTCTTCGAGGATTGCGATGGGGTTGAGACCGCCTATGACGATAGCGCCGATGTTTCCGTCACTGACGGGAATCTCACTGACATCGCCGTTGGGCATCCCGATGGTCAGAAAGCCGCCAAGCCCAACCTTTTCGAGCCTGCCGGCTATTTCGACCACCTGGTCACGGGTCTGGGCGGGTATCTCCCTGAAACCGGCGCCTATCAGGCCGTTCCCGTGTCCGGTTGCGCCAAGGTAATCGGTCATACCGCTCTTGATGAAAATCTCGAGGGGATCGAGGCTCGTTCCGTCGTAGTTGATGATGGCCACAAACCTCGACGGCTGCGAATCCTGTATCTCCAACAGCCCGCCAAACCGCGAGCTCACGGGAATCTTGTGAGCGAGCAGCACACCGTTCAGGGTAATCGAACAGACCGTACCAACTCCCACATAGCCGGCGGGAATGACCATCTCGCCCACCTTCTCACCGGGATGAAAGAGAGAGATGAGCCTCCCCATTGAAAAGCCTTTTTCGTAAACCCGGCTCATCATCGGGCACGCCGGAAGCAGATCCTCTTCCTTTATCAGGCTGATATTGACGATGACGGTGCCTGAAAGCGTTACGAGATCAAAATCCATTGAACAGATCATCTGATCGATCCTCGCGGAAAGAAAGCCAACCTTCTCATGGACCCGCGAGTTTGTCAGTTCGCCAATGCCCTTCTCGGTTATCCGGCGCCCGTGCTTTCCGATATATTCGGTGAGTCCTTCCTTGTCCATCGCAAGGAGATGGAACCGCACGGTCCGGCCGCTGATATCGTATCCGAGCCGGGTCAGTTTCTCCATGATCTGCTGACTGCCTAATGGTTGACCCTCGTCCTTCAATATCCTCAAGATTGCGAGCCGCTTGCGTTCTATCTTTTCCTGCATGGGTTCCTCGAATTACCGGATCTTCTTTCGTATCTGCCGGGAGCTCAAGCGCTTTTTGCTCGCTTTGGAGCCGGCCACGCCGGATTTCCTGCTCCGCGAGTTCAAGACCGCTATCAGAATGACTCCTCCAAGTATCATGAGAAAGTTCAGGATCTGCCCGGTGGTGAAGTTCCACGGCGTCACGAGGAGGTAGGGAGGGTTTTCAACATCTGAGAGCTGAATCGGAAACCCAATTCCGATGTCCGGCTGTCTCACATATTCTATGAGGAAGCGGAAAACTCCGTAGCCGATCATATAGATACCGACTTTCACCCCTCTTACCAGCTCTTTCTTCCTGAAGATAAACCACATGATAATGAAGAGGACGATGCCTTCAAAAAATGCTTCGTACAGCTGCGAGGGATGTCTCGGTAAATTGATGGACGTCTGATCCGGGCCAATCTCCATGCCGGCATCCCGGGCAACCTCCTGCACCCATGCTTCACCGGTGGAGAACCGGCGGGCTTGAGGGAACACCATTCCCCACGGCAGCGCGGTCACACGGCCGTACAATTCTCCGTTTATGAAGTTCCCGAGCCGGCCGAATGTATACCCCAAAGGAACCGCGGTTACGATCATATCGCCCCACTCGAGAATCGACCGCTTCTTTACACGACAGTAGATGATGGTGGCGATGATAACGCCGATGAGGCCGCCGTGATACGACATGCCGGCAAGACCGGTGAATCGCATATTTTCGTCAAAGGGCCAGAAGATGAGCCACGGCTTACGGAGATATCTCCCGGTGGGGTCGTAAACGGTTGTCGCGAGGATTCGGGCGCCGATGAGCAGACCGATAATCACCCAGAAGAAGTAGTTCATCACTTCGTCGTTTGTGACCTCGAGCTTTTTCTCACGAATCTGATACTTGAACAGCAGGTAGGCAACGGCAAATGCAACCAGGTACATCAAGCCGTACCAGCGAAGCGGCAACCCCGGTATAATCTCCGGGCTGATCCAATCCGGAAACTGTATGTAGGCAAGCACTGATTGCATTACTTCTCCTATAGCGGCCTGTTTTCGATGATGCCTTTTTCACGGTTGAAAAAGAACACGACCTTCTGCATCTCGCTCGTCACCTCGTAGGTGCGGTTGTGACTTTCGAGTACGGCGCCGGGATAAGCGGTCCCGCGTACCGCAACTTCAGCCTCAAAATGCTGCTCAAACTTCTCCCTGAGCCAGAATAGCCGTTCGGTTCTCCGCTCTATCAGCTTGAGAACCTGCAGTTTCTTTGTCCTCTGGATTTTCAGCTCCGCCGTGTCGCCATCCTTTTCCGCCTGGTGAATTTTTAGGTCGATCTGCACCGCACCGTTTTTCAGCTTTTCCAGTTCTTTTTCCTCGAGCTCGATCTTATCGCCAATGAGGTAGTCCTGACCAAAGGAGACCAGTGTTCGTGTTCCGTTTTTTGCACCCAGGTTCACCATATCGATTCCATGCCGGGATTTCACTTCACCGCCAACGAGGTGCCCCTTCTCTCCTTCAAGAGAGAGTTTGCCGTTACACTTGACGGTGGACTGGAGGCAGGCGTTCTTCAGACGAATATCACGAACCGCCATGAGCACAACACGTTCTGCAAACGCAGCCGAAATATCTTCCCGCGCTCGCACCGCCGCCTTTCCGCCGCCGATGATTCCCTGGCCCACGTGGATCGATTTCTCAGAGCTCAGGAGGGCCGCCTCAACGCCCGCCGCCACCTTGATATCCCCTGAAGCGATAACAAAGAAACCGGGTAACACGTTGCCGGCTATATGCACGGGTCCTGAGAAGCGTATGTTGCCTGTGGTGGGTCCGACATCCCCCTTTACCAGGTGAACACCAACGATATCTATAGACTTTCCATCGTAGGCGAGCTCCCCCGATACGCCGGCTATGAGCCTGAGCTGTCCCTGCTCATCCCGCTCCTGTTTGATATTCTCACCAATGTCGAGGGAAAACTCTCGCGCCTCTTTCGCTTCAATGGTATTTCCTTTGACGTCAAAACCCGGACGGAGCGTCGTCCCGGTGGTGACTACCTCCGCAATCAAGGTGCCCTCGTCGACCTTTGTAAATCGATCCTGATTCTTGAAATCCGCCCGGCCGTTTTCCCGGATCGTCACCCCTTTGCCGCTGGCGAGCTCGATATGAAACTTCAGCGATTCTTCGTCGTTGGCCTGTGGTTGCTCTCCCCGTGCCACGACCACCTGCTTTGCCGCGCCTTCTTCATTCGCGGTGGTGATCGCCTCCTCCACCGCTTCAAGATCTATACCACGGACAACACCCGCGTCTATGAGCGCCTGCCGGACTTCCTCCGGATGGAGGCGCTTTCCGGTACCTACACCCTCAACCAGATCAACCGAAGCACTCATCGCATTTTCAGAGATGTAAACGGTAATTTTCGGGTCCGCGTGCGGTCTGACGCGTATATGCGGGGTGTCGTCGACAACCCAACGCTCGAGGATACCATCGGCTTCCGACGCTATCTTCGTGTCTTTCTTGACGCAGTTCTCATGAAGCTCCAGAGGAATCTTGCTCCCCTTGGAAGCCGGAATTGTCTCGCCATACACATCGATCCCGTTTTCCGCTGATTCCGGATCGGAAAGGGTGGCGATCAGCATCTCGCCCCTTATGAAAGTCGCGTCCTGCACCGCCTCTATCGGACACTCCTCGAGTGAAGCGATGCCTTCAAAGGCTTCAGCCGGAGCCTCGGCAAAGCTCTTCTTCAACTCGGCGAGATCAGTTGCAGGCATGAACTCGATTTCCCAGGTGAGTTCCTGGTCTCCCCCGGATTGCGGGGCTTTACCCGTCGCAAGCTCATACTCCTCGAGTGTGAGCTCCGGTCCACGATAAAACTCCAGGATATCGGCTTTGAGCTTGTCAAAATCGAGCCGTTTTATATTGCTGCTCCGCAGCGCCTTGCCCACTTCCTTGAGATCGAGCGATGCTCCCCGTCCGCGGCCTTTTGCCAGTGATAGTGTCGCCCGGAGCTTGTCTTCCGATACATTGATCTCAAATCCGCCTTCCAAATCCTCGCAGATTGCGTATCCGCGCAGAGGAATCCCCGAGGTTTCCGCGTTTCTCAATGCGGTTTCAAGCTTTTCTTCAGAAAAGATCCCTTCTTCAGGTACACCAAGCTCCATGGCCGCGCGGATGAGCTCGGCTGCCGGTGGTGAGGGGTGATCCGATTTGGGAACATAGTCGAGAAACGCGGTGAGGCGATCCTTGGACACGGTGAGGTGCCAGTTCTCCTTGCCTATTGCGGCGGGACGTTTCTCTTCTATTGATCTTTCAGATTTTTCAGGTTTTTCATCCGCCGCCGGCGGCCCGGCGCCGTTGCGTTTTGCCGGCTGCCGGGATTCGCGGCTCTCCGTACGGGAAGATTCCACCTCCCGCTTCTTTTTTCCTAAGAGACGTTCTGCGATATTCATGTAGTGAACACCGGATTCAAGATATCTCCACTCGAAGGAGACCTCTCGGTTACTCTCCTTCTTCTATTTCATCAGTTGTATACTCCGGCAGATTTTCGCCTGAGGAGGACATTCCGGCCGGCTCGGAATTATCGGGTTCCAATTTGTATGATAGCAGAACAAGAAGGAAAATCAAATCAACAAGCACAATACCTGCGAGCAGGTAGTAGAATATCCTTTCAGTCTCGACTGTATAACCGACCAACTGGTCAATGGCAAGTACCTCGTCAAAAACCGGCCGCGTTATCCCAAAATACATCGCCCCGCCCTGGAGCACGAGCAGCGTCAGACCGGGAAGAATCTCTAAGAGCTTGCCAAAGACTGCAATGTTCCGGATCACCAGAAATTTCCGGCTGTTGGTACCGCCGACAAAACAGGCGACGCCCAGCAGGAGAGAGGGCGCGGCGAGCATCACGATGAGAAGCGAGCTTCCCGCCGTCAATCTGGGATTGAGAAAGAGAATTGCACTCACGACGAGCACCGCAAATCGGGTGAATTGCCACGCGCCGGAGATGATGACCGGGGGTTTTCTCTCCACCATGGAGCGTTGAGTGTACGGGCTACCCGTATCATCGTCAACTATCGTGCCCCTATGGATTTTTACACGCAGGCCTTGTATCTTCACAAGTAAGAATAGCAGTGTTGGAGTAATCTATGCGTAACAAGGATCGATATATCTGGCTGGCCTCAGGACTCGTTGCCTTTGCGATCCTTTTTGCTGTGGCGTTTGTACCTACGGCGCTTGCACAGCCGGAAACTACAGATACCGAAGAGTATTTACAGATTCTTGAAGAAGTTTTTCATTACATAGAAGAGAATTACGTAGAAGAGGTAGACCCTCAGGTCCTCTTTGAGGGCGCGATGCAGGGAATGTTCGATACCCTCGATGATCCGTATTCCTATTTCCTTGATGAAACCGATATGGACTCCCTCGGCCTCACCACAAACGGCAGTTTTGGCGGCGTGGGATTGACTATCTCTAAACAGACGAGAAGCGGCACCGGGAACACCAATCCGGATGCCCCGCTCTATATTTCTGTTATCTCCCCGATTGAAGACACCCCCGCTTACCGCGCCGGAATAAATGCCGGAGACCTCATTGTCGAAATAGACGGCGAGAGCACGGCTGATCTCACCATAGACGACGCGGTGGAGCTTATCCGCGGCATGCCCGGCACAACCGTGACGCTCACCATCAAACGCGGCAAGGCGAGTCCGTTCAAGGTGGACGTAACCAGGGACATCGTGGAAGTGCCAACGGTGAAGTACGCGATGATCGACGATCTTGGCTATCTCAAGCTCATTCAGTTCACGCCGTTTACCGATGACCGGGTGCGGGAAGCCATCGACTACTTCAACAAGCACGATTTTGAAGGGCTCATCATCGATGTGCGGAACAACGGCGGCGGGCGGCTTTCCACGGTAATCGAAATAGCCGACATGTTTCTTGATGAAGGAACCATCGTGAGCACGCGGTCCCGTGTGCCGAGGGAGAACAGCGTCTACACGGCGGACCCGAATCTCCGCATTTCCGAATCAAAGCCCACGGTGGTGCTGATAAACAGGGGATCTGCCTCCGCATCCGAGATACTCGCAGGAGCGTTGAGGGACAGCGGCCGTGCGGTGGTGATAGGTGAGACGAGCTACGGGAAAGGCTCGGTACAACAGGTTCGCGATTTTGGAGACGGCGGATTCAGACTCACCACTTCACGGTACTACACACCGAGCGGCAAGAATATCGATAAGATAGGAATTGCACCGGACATCGAGGTGAGCGAACCTCCGCTTTCTGAAGAGGAGGAGGCTTCTCTCGACAGGCTGACGAGCGAATCGGCCATAGCGACATTCGTGCGCGAGAATCCGGATCCCACAGAGTCGGAGATAAACGGGTTTGTGCAACAGCTGCATGACGACGGTATTGTCCTTGAAGACAGGCTGATCAGAAGGCTTATCAGAAACGAAATAAACAGGACCAACAACAACCCTCCGGTGTATGATCTTGAGTTTGATCTTGTGCTTCAGGAGGCGGTAAGCCTGCTCGAAGAGAAAATTCAATAAAAGTGGGAAGGGAAGATGGGACACACATTTCAAGTCAAGACCAATGAGAGAAGAGGTTTTATCGACATAACCGGAGAGGTAAAGTCCTTTCTCAAGGATGCGGGAATCACGGAGGGGCTGTGTACCGTCTTTGTTCCCCACACCACCGCGGCGGTCACTATAAATGAGGCCGCCGACCCTTCGGTACAACGCGATATCGTTGCCGAGCTGGACAAGATAGTGCCCTTTGATGACGGATACACCCATGCGGAGGGAAACTCGGCTGCACACATAAAGGCGAGCCTCATTGGCGCCAGTGTTTCAATCCCGGTCTCCGGCGGAGAACTTTCCTTGGGCACCTGGCAGGGTATCTTTTTCTGTGAGTTTGACGGCCCGAGGCGCAGAAGCGTTCACTGTGTCGTCTCCGGATAATGCGCCACTACGTCCTTCCTGATCACTATGACGGTCCAGGGTTCCTGGACCTTTCAGTCGATGAGTCGCGCTACCTCACACGGGTCTTGAGAAAACGCCCGGGTGACAGTTTTGATGGTGTAGATCCCGCGGGGAACAAAGTATCGATCACCATAAGGCAGGCCACGGCGGACCGGTGCATACTCGACATCTCTCACGCGAACGGCGCGGAGAAAGAGGCCGGGCAACAGGAGGCCGGTGAACCGGCAGGCGCCCGGGTAGCGCTGACCCTGTTTCAATGCATTCCAAAAGCAAACAAGATGGATCTCATCGTCAGACAGGCTGTCGAGTCGGGTGTTGAAAGAATCGTACCGATACAATCGGAACACGGGGTGGTGCGAATCAATGCCGACGGGTTTGAGAAGAAACGGGAGCGCTGGATGCGTATTGCAAGACAGGCAATGCAGCAATCCGGCAGAGAAATCCCGCCTGAGATCACCACGCCGGCAACTTTATCGCAGCTGCCTGAAATCTGGCGCGGGCACTCGGGTCAAAACGGTATCTGCCTGCTCTTTCACGAAAAACCGGTAGCCAATACCACACTGCACAGCCTTCTCTCACCTAAGCCCGGCGCGGTTGGCATCTGCATCGGTCCCGAAGGCGGTTTTTCTCGAGGAGAGGTAGAAAACCTCTTGAACTCCGGGGTTCAACCGGTGTATATCAACACGAACGTTCTCCGGACTGAAACGGCTGCGCTCTACGCAGTTGCCGCAGTTCAGACCGTCGTGCTGGAGAAGGACTGGTGGAACATCCGTCAATAGAAAAAAAGAAACGTCTGGCAGTGCTTTCCGTACCCCTCGATCTGGTTGGCGAAGATGAGCTCGAGACGCGCATCACTTCACTACTTGCAGACGGCGGGAGGCACGAGATAGTTCTCCTATCAGCCTGGGACTTTATAAAGGCTTATGGCAACTCCGCCTACGCGATATCGGTACGTCGCTCATCGCTGATTCTCACCAGCTCAAAGCTCGTGGTCTGGGCTGCAAAGTTTTTGAGGTTCACAGAACTTCCCAGGTATATGCCTTTTGATTTCGTCATCAGGATCCTCAATATTCTCGAAAAGCACGGTCGTTCGGTCTACCTCATAGGAGGCAGGCCGCGATACCTGCAAACGGCGGCTTCGAACCTACGAGGGTCTTTTCCAAAGCTTCAGATTGTCGGCCGGTGCGCCGGTTACTTTCCAAAGGAACACGAAGAGAACATCCTCCTCGCAATCAAGAAGGCCGGCCCGTCGCTGCTGCTGGCGGGAAAAGGCGTCCCGGGAAACGAGCGGTGGCTGCTCGAGCACCGGAGGCAACTCTCACCGGGGCTCGTCATGTGGTGCGGCAACTGCCTCGAGGTGTTTGCAGGTGTGAAAAGGAAAACCTCCAGGGAGCTCTGGGCAAAGGGAATCGATTTTCTTCCTGTGCTGTTACGCAAGCCCTGGCGGGTCGCCCGGGGGCTCGTTTACCTGACCTTTCTCTTCCTGCTCGTCATCGAGAAAATCAGACACGCCTAATCCCGGCCAAATCGATCACAGTTTCAAATACTCGTACAGCTCTTTCAAACGCGGCTCGAGTCTCGCAGCAATCACCGAGCCCACTACACGTCTGAACACCGGCAGAATGAAGAGCAGGCCTGCGAAATCGGTCACAAAACCCGGGGTGACCAGCAGAAGCCCGGCAAAGATCGACCCGGCGAGAAATGAAAACTCCTCCGCCGGATAGGCGCCGTCACGTACCCTGTCGCTTACCGCCTGCAGAGACTCCGAAATGAGCTTCCAGGCGATGCCGGCACCAATGAGTCCGCTGAGGAGAACCACGGCAATCAGCAAATACCCGTCCCAATAACGCCGCAGATAGAGAACAAGGGCAATCTCACCTACGGGCACGAGCGAGTAGAGGAGCGTCAAATAGAGCGCTTTCATGAGAAATCCACGATCTACGATGCGCATGAGTCCTTTTGTGCTCAGCATAATGGCCCGATAGTATCACGGCGTATTAAGGGAAACAATGACTTTCCCGGCGGCATTTCCGTGGCCGCCGGCATCGGGGTTTTTTTCACAAATCTGCCGCTAAAGCATTTACAACAATACCGATGTTATATAAAATAGCTCTATAATCTCCAAAAGGTGATGAAATGGCGCGTATCCTTTTTATAAACAAGGATTCCCGCTCGCACCATGTTCTCCGAATGGTGTTGCCACGGGAGTTTCATCTCATCTCGAGCTACCTCGGAGCACACGGTATTGAAACGGCAGCGAAGGAATACCCGGACCTCGTGTTGCTCGATATCGATCTTCCCGACGGCAACGGTATGGATGTCCTCAAACACCTTACCTGTCTTCCCGCAGCGCCGCCGGTCATTATTCTTACAGCACTTACGCAGATACGGCTTGTGGTGGAAGCGATGCG
>CAZHXC010000021.1:13742-14016 GCA_964536145.1 uncultured Spirochaetales bacterium
CCCTTCGAACTCGAGGCCCTTATGGAGAGAATCAGGAACTTCATCAACGAGAAATCGATAGCAACGGACTCGATGGTTGAGCATCCCTGCTTTGCCTCTCTCTTAGGTGAGAGTCCCGAAATGATCGCAGCAAAGAAGCGGCTCCTGCGCTACGCGGCGGCGGACAGCCCGGTACTCATATGCGGGGAAAGCGGTACGGGAAAGGAATTGGCCGCGCGTATAGTACACGATCTGTCCAAGAGGGCTTCCAGGCCTTTTGTCGCTCGTAACTGTG
>CAZHXC010000021.1:14026-14384 GCA_964536145.1 uncultured Spirochaetales bacterium
TGCCGCCATTCCCGGGACTCTCTTTGAGTCCGAGCTATTCGGATCGGAGCGGGGCGCCTTCACTGATGCGGTAAGCCGTCCGGGAAGCTTTGAGCTCGCCAACGGCGGCACGCTGTTTCTCGATGAGATTGGGGAGATCCGGAAGGAGGCGCAGGCAAAACTGCTCCGCGTAATCGAAAGCTCGGAATTGGTCCGCCTTGGCGCCTCCCGGTCGTACAAGGTTGATCTGCGGATAGTGACCGCAACAAACAGAAACCTAAAGGAAGCCGTGGAAGCGGGCACATTCCGGGAAGACCTCTTCTACAGAGTCAACACGCTGCCGGTACGGCTGCCGCCGTTACGTGAACGCTTAGGTGAC
>CAZHXC010000022.1:0-9838 GCA_964536145.1 uncultured Spirochaetales bacterium
AAGAGGGAGTCGACGCTGCCGGTGAGGGACGGGCTGTAGAGGCTTATGCGGTGGTCCTTTTGGAAAAATCATGACAGGCGGTGATTGGGAGAGACAGATACCGCTTATCCGCAAGATGGTGTCAGGCTCTGAGCTTCCATCGGTATCCAAAATTGCAAGTGAGAAAAGGGACCCTTACAGGGTGCTTGTATCCACGATCATATCGTTACGGACAAAGGATGAGGTAACCTCAGCAGCCTCCCAAAGGCTCTTCGCTGAGGCGACTGCCCCGCAGGAGTTGGTCAAGCTCTCCGAGGAAAAGATCGCGGAGATTATCTATCCTGCGGGATTTTACAGACAGAAGGCGCGTCAGTTGAAACGATGCGCAGAGATAATCGAAAACACCCACAACGGTACGGTTCCCCGCACCCTTGAAGAGCTCCTTGCCTTACCAGGTGTCGGGCTGAAAACCGCCAATCTCACCCTCAATCTCGGCTTTGGTATCGACGCAATCTGCGTTGATACCCATGTGCACAGGATTTCAAACCGCCTCGGCTGGGTGCGCACAAAAACACCGGATGAGACCGAGGGCGCCCTCTCAAATATCCTTCCCCGGGAGTACTGGATAGAGATAAACGGTCTGCTTGTTTCATTTGGGAAAATGGTCTGTACGCCGGTGAGCCCGTTCTGCTCGGCCTGTACGCTCAAAATCGAGTGTCCGCGCATCGGCGTTACACGGACTCGGTGAAATATCTACTCCTCGGCGACCAGCAAAGTCCTCGGATCGAGGGTAAGCTGCATGTCCCGTGGTTTCAGATCGTCGTGGTCCTTGATCACCTGAAAATGCACGTGCTTATCCACGAATTTGAGGGTAATGAGCACAGAGAGTGAGTCGATAAAAGGTTTCATGATCATCGGAATACCCTCCTCGTCAAATATCTCCCTGGCTTCACTCTCCCCGAGGCTCACGCTGAACCAGATCTCGAGACCGGATTCCGCGGCGAAATTACGTATCATCTCAAGATCCGCCGGATCCATCCGAGTGATGTCATAACCGTCAAAGATGACGGTGTCTGCGGCAAAATTGCCGTCTTCAATCATAGCCTGCACACTGCTGAGTATCTGTTCGGTCTTGATGCCGTGCTGATTGAAGTTCATGATCACCCGGTTCCGGATGATCTCATCATGAACCTCAACGGCGGATTCCAGGTTCCTCTTCTTGGCAATTTCTTTGAAAATATCCTCGTACCAGTTGATGATATGATCCACCCTCGCGGAGAAGGAGACGTGGATGACGTGTTTGTCCTGAAAGAGCTGGTCGGTGGCGATGTGCACCAGGCAGGCAGTCTTACCGACACCCTTTCTCGACGCGATGACCCCGATATTGCCGGCCCCCAGCCCCCCATGAATCGATTTTTCGAATATTCTCAACGGGCTTCGCCTGATGAGCTCCGATCTAACCATTCTCTCGCTCCTTTCTATAGCGTTCTATAAGCTCCTGCGCGATGCTCTTGGGCACACGACCGTATTTCAGAAACTCCATGGTGTACTCCGCCTTCCCCTGGGTGAGAGACCTCAGAGAGGTAGAATAACCGAACATTTCGCTTAGGGGAACCTCAGCTTCAACACGTGTAGATGTGGCAGATTCTTCAGAGCTGACGATGAGCCCGCGCCGTTGGGTGATGCTCCCGAATATATTTCCGGCAAACTCCGTCGGCGCTTCCACTGAAACCTTCATGATCGGTTCCATGATCTGCGGATCGGCTTTGTTGTAGGCCTCTCGAAAAGCCCCGATCGCAGCGGTTTGAAACGCCATATCCGAAGAGTCCACGGCGTGTGAAGCGCCGTCAACAATACTAACCGTCACCCCTACAATCGGAAACCCGATAAGTGATCCTTTCTCCGTGGCAATTTTGAAGCCCTTCTCGCAGGCAGGTATATACTCGGTTGGAATCGCCCCGCCGCGTATCTCGTTGTTGAATTCAAAATCTCCCTCGGGATTTGGAGCGATGGATCCGGCAATCCTGCCGAACTGACCCTGACCGCCGGTCTGCTTCCTGTGGGTGTAATCGAACTGCGCTTCCCGGGATATCGTTTCCCTGTATGCAACCTGAGGAGCACCGGTTTCAACGTCCGCCCTGTACTCTCGCTTCATTCGCTCCACGTATACATCCAAGTGCAATTCGCCCATTCCCTGAATGATGGTCTCAGAAGAGTCAGGATCGACATACGTTCTGAACGTTGGGTCCTCCTTGGAAAACCTGTTGAGCGCTTTGCTCATGTTGTCTTCCGATTTTTTGTCCTTTGGCCGTATTGCGAGCGAGATGACCGGATCAGGAACATACATCGAGGTCATCGAGTAGTTCAGGCCGCCACCTACAAAGGTATCACCGGAGGCGCAATCGATCCCAAAAAGCGCCACGATATCTCCGGCTTCCGCGATCGTTATTTCCTCCATGCTGTGCGCGTGCATTCGAACGAGCCTTCCTACCCGGAACTTCCGGCCGAGGCGGGTGTTAAAAAGCTCTTCTCCCTTCCTGACAACGCCCTGATAGATCCGGATATAGGTAAGTTGCCCGTACTGTCCGTCTTCGAGCTTGAAAGCGAGGGCAACGACAGGTTTCTTCGCATCCGCTTCGAGGGTTACCTCTTTTTCATCCTGATCGAGGTCATAGGCGGTAGTAGTCACTTCACCGGGGTTCGGCAGATAGTCCACCACCGCGTCAAGCAGCTTCTGAACTCCTTTGTTCTTGTACGCCGATCCCATGAGTACCGGTACAAGCTCCCGGGAAAGGGTGCCGCGTCGAACAGCTTCGCGGATGAGTTCCTCGGTAGCTTCTCCTTCGAGGTATGCTTCGGCAAGCTCATCCGAAAAGAGTGTGACCGAATCGATAAGCTTTTCATGCGCCGCCTCGGCTTCTTCCCTCATCTCCTCCGGGATCTCTTCCTCGGTGACTATTTCGCCGCTCGCGCCTTCAAAGTAGTAAGCCTTCATGGTAACCAGGTCCACCACCCCTCTATGTTTGTCCTCAAGACCGATGGGCAGCTGGATGAGCACCGCGTTGAGGTTGAGCTTGTTTACAAGCTGATCCTTCACGGCATAAGGATTTGCACCCGTCCGGTCACACTTATTGATAAACGCCAGCCGCGGGATGCGGTACCGGTTGAGCTGCCTGTCCACGGTGATGGATTGGCTCTGGACTCCGCCGACCGAACACAGCACAAGGATGGCGCCGTCGAGAACGCGGAGCGCCCGCTCAACTTCGATTGTGAAGTCTACGTGGCCGGGAGTATCGATGATATTGATCGAGTGCTTGTTCCAGTCGACATTCGTGGCGGCTGAAGCGATGGTTATCCCCCGCTCCTTCTCGAGCTCCATCGAATCCATGGTAGCTCCGACACCGTCCCTTCCCCGAACTTCGTGGATAGCATGGATCTTTCTGCAGTAAAAGAGGATCCTCTCGGTGAGGGTGGTTTTACCTGAATCTATATGCGCGCTGATTCCTATGTTGCGCATTGTAGAAAGTGTGCCGTTCATCTGTATTCCTTGTATTATAGGTCGCGTCGATAAGCCGAGTTGCCCAGGAGAAACCTGCAGCCAACGTGCCAAATGTACGGAAGATTCTCAGGAAAAGCAATAGGATATATATTAATTTAGTGTGATGGCGAAGATATACATCGGTACGAGCGGGTATTCCTATAACGACTGGATCGGTCCGTTTTATCCGCCCGGCACGGAAAGGACGAACTTTCTGGATTTCTATTCTTCGAAGTTCAGTATGGTGGAGCTCAATTTCACCTACTACCGGCAGCCGGAGCCGCGGATTCTCACCAACATGCTCGCCTCCACCAATTCGGACTTCCTGTTTGCTATAAAAGCTCACAGATCCCTCACCCACGAGGCCGATGACGGGGAGGCGGCTGCCACCTATCTTCGTGGCGTAGAGCCGCTGGCTGAATCGGGACGGCTCGCCGCGGTGCTTCTGCAGTTTCCATACAGTTTTCACTACACAGTCGAAAACCGCAAGTACTTGGGGAAGCTGTGCGAACGGCTGGAATCTCTCCCGCTGGCGACCGAGTTCCGTAACATCGAATGGCAGCGGCGGAGCGTGTATGACGAGCTTGCAGAACGAGGTATAGCCGTTACCGTTGTTGACTGTCCTCCTCTCGACAAACTACCCGCTCCCGAACCGGTCACCACCGCCTCTTTGGGGTACATACGCTTTCACGGCCGCAATGTGGAGAACTGGTGGACCGGCTCGAGCGCAAGCCGCTATGATTACCTCTACTCGGTAGACGAACTGGATGGGTGGCTCGGCAAAATAGTCGACATGGCGGGAAACACGGCGATTCTCCTCATCGCATTCAATAACCACTGGCGCGGGCAGGCCGCGAGAAACGCCATACAGCTCGGCGGATTATTGAAGAACAAAACAGGCCTCGAAGTAATAACGGGAAGCAAAAACTAAACCTGACAAGTCACCCATCATGTGTTTTCTATTCCCTGAGGTTGGGGCCGATTTCACTGTTTCATAGCTTACGAAAAGCCCGTCCGTGAAATCGCACCCCTGAGGTTTTTCTTTTTGCAATCCGGTGTATTTTAACTTACTATAGATAGAAAAATAGAAAAAAGAGCGGTAGTCCGATGAAAACCGAAAACGAACTCGACGCGTTAACACGGGCAGGTGCGCTTCTGGCCCGTGAAATCGATTTCAACGGTCTGGTTTCAACGATGGTTGACCAGGCGATCGATATTACCCGCTCCGATTTGGCGGTGCTGTATCTTCACGATGATCCTGAAAAGCCGGCGTCGGACCTCACACTGTACTACCAGCGGGGACGGCACACCGCTCCTGCCACACTTCCCGGTGACGGCGAGCTCGCCTCCTTTGTGGCCGAATGCGGAGAGAGCGTTGTGCTTCTCGACCGGAAACCGGGTCCATTCGGCGAGATACTCCTCACCTCACAGATGCAGAGCGGCATCGCATTACCAGTTTCCTCACAGAAGAACCACTTTGGGCTGCTGATTCTCAACTCGAGTATTTCCAATTTTTACAACCGGAAGAGATATCATTTCCTCGATTCCTTTAATTCCCTCGCAACACGGATGCTCGAAAACTCGGAGCTGTTTCATGCGCTCAAGGAGAATCTGCGGAGAATCGAGGCCCTCGAACGGTACCAGGAGAGCATCTTTTCGAGCATGACGAACCTGCTCATCACCACCGACAGAAGCGGCCGGATCCACTACTTCAACGAAGCCGCGCAACGGAAACTGGGCTTGAGCGAAACCAATCTGGGCATGGCGCTCGACGAGGTGCTTCATGGGGGCTTGAGCCGCAAAGTGTTTAACGGCATCAAGCGGGTTGCGGACACCAGCCAGGAGCTCCTTGGAATTGAAGGCATTTTCAAACATTCAGAAGGCGATATGGATTTTTCCCTCAACGTCTCGCCGTTGCTTGGAAAGCGGGGTGCTCACGAGGGTCTTACTCTCCTGTTTACAGATCAGACGAGTGAGAGGGAGCTCAAGAGCAGGGTTGAAGTTGCCGTGGAAGAGCGCCGGATCATCAAGGATATGTTTGCCCGATACATGTCTCAGGAGGTAGTGCAAAACCTCATCGATGCGCCGGACCTCGTCAAACCGGGCGGCGCGAAACGCAGGGCCACCGTATTCTTCGCCGATATCCGCGGCTATACCTCCTTCTCAGAAGGCAAGGATCCGGAGTACATCATCAAAATTCTAAACGAATATTTCAGCGAAGCGGTAGAGATCGTCATCAAGCACCGCGGCTACATCGACAAGTTCATAGGCGATTGTATTATGGCCGCCTGGGGAGTACCGCTCCAGTCAGAAGAGGAGGATGCCTTCCATGCGGTGTCCTGTGCGCTCGAGATACAACGGCTCGTGGATTCTGAAAAGCGAAAGTTCTTTCACGGAGACGCGGAACATTTGAAGATCGGTATCGGTATGCACACGGGCCCGCTCGTTGCAGGCAATCTCGGGAGCTCGCGCAGGATGGATTATTCGGTAATCGGTGACACCGTCAACGTCGCGGCAAGGCTCGAAGGCGTTGCAAAAGCCGGGGAGGTTATCATCACCAAGGACACGTCGGATTTGATAGGCGACGGATTCAACCTGAAGAAACTGAAACCGGTGAGTGTAAAGGGAAAAGCTGAACCGATCCCAATCTACCGTGTACTCGAGAAGGCGAGTTGAAATAGAAGAGGTATACTATGAAAGTTATCGCGGATTTTCTTACATCATTACCGGTGTGGATTTACGGCGTCGCCGGCGGTGTTGTGCTCGTGGTGGTTGTGCTGCTTGTCGTCTTCATCCCCCGGTTGCGGTTCAAACGAAAACTCAACCTTGTCTCTGATGATCCTGAGCCGGCAAATCAGCTCATACGAGGACGCTACGACGATGCAACGCTCCTCCAACGGTCGGGATTGGTAGTACGGACGGCGCTTCGCCGCGGCAACGAAAAGCTCCCACAGATCATCGGGATAGACGATCTGTGGATCCGCAGGTTAGCGCAAACCCGCAACGCCCTGACCATGAAGCGGATACTACGATTCGCCCCGGATAAAGGCCTTTTTGCCTGCTTTGCCGCAACCCTGGAAAAACCGCGGCTCGCACCGTATTTCAACGAGTGGATTACCTCCGCCCAGGAATACCTCATCTTGAGAAAAGTCGCCCTTTCCGGGAAAGGCCAAAACTTCGATGGAAAACCGGCTCTCGAAGTGTTGGGAGGAAGGGTGGACGATTTGCGCGAGATGACCGGAGACCCGGAGTGGGCTTCAAGATACTTTGCGGTGAAGATTCTTCTTCACGACAGCTCTCAGAGATCTACCCGGGTTGTATGGGAAGCTTTTGATGATTCCTATCCGCTGGTGAGAAAAACGGTCGCGCAAGAGTTTGACGGCAAGGATGCCGGTGAGATGTATACCAGGCTGCTCCACCTGCTTCAGGACGACCCGGTGTTTGAGGTCCGCAAAGCCGCGAGAGACAGGATAGCCGCCGATTATCCTGAGAAATACTCCATTGACATCGATAGCCTGAGCCCCTGGCAGGCCCAACACGTGCTCGAACAGCTCTACCCCGGAGACAAACGCGATGAAGATATCGCACTGAAGTTTCTCACGAGCGACAACCTGGAGTTACGCCTTACCGCCGCACTCTATCTGGAACGCGCCAAAGTTCTCGAACGGCTTTTTGAAGAAAATGATTTTGGCGACCAGGCGGCGCTCGAGCGCAACTATAATCTGTTAGTGAGCGCCTGTGAGGTAAACGTTACTTCTTTCCTGGAGCGAGTGCGGAAAACCGAAAATCCGGCGTCGCTTCTCCTCGCGGCGCGAATCCTGGTCACCTACGGTGACCGGGAGCTCATAACGTATCTCGCGGAGCGGCTCTTCTCGCTTTCAAGAGAGAAAAAAATCTCCGGCGACTATTTCGACACCTATCAGACCCTCCTCCAATGCATTTCAGACCGCGGCGGCGACCAATCACTCAACCTGCTCGAACGGGAGCTCCGCCGGTACAGCGAGGTACCCGAATTGCTCAATGTGCTCCTGCCGGCGGTGCCTCCGCGGGCGGACCACATCCTCACAGAACCGCTTTTCGCATTCCTCCTCGATCCCGGTTTTGCTGCCGCTGAAACCTTGAAAAAAGCGATGCTCAAGATGCCCAAGCACAGACTGATCCCGCGGCTTATCCGCATTCTCTGGGCGGGCAGAAACGCCTACCCGCACGTGGTGCGGATACGGGCGATCACGCTATTGGGCGAGCTTGGAGAACCCTACTGCCTTCAGATTCTGCTGGAAAACTTGCCGATTCTCCCCGTGGAGGAGGGCAAGGAGTTTTCAAAGCTGCTCTCTGAGTATGCAGGTGATGCGTTCGATGAGAAGGCGCGGCAGCTACTGGAAACCGCCGGATCAAGCGTGCGCGCCGCCTTGATCGCAAGCTTGCCCGCCACCGACAAGAATGAGTTCCTCACTACCATACGAGAGGCTCTCAAGGACGCGGACCCTTCGGTGCGGATTGCGAGTATCTGGTCGCTTCTCGATTACAAAGACACCCGCACCGTCAACCAGAGTTTTGACATGCTTCGAGATCCGGTGCAAAGCGTACGGGTCGAGGCTGCCCGGGCGATTGGTAGGTGTGCAACCCCGCAGCGTATACAAAATCTGAAAGACCGGATTGATGATGAAAACGAAAGCAATGCGGTCAAAATAGCCGCAATCGAAGGGCTCGGCCACTCGGAAGATCCTTCATCTGTGGATGCCCTGTGCGATGTCTATGAAAGCTCCGAGCACCTGCGGAACGAAATTGAAGCTGCATTGAGCAGGAAGACCGAAAAAAAGCAGCTCGAACGTCTCGCTGAAATATTCAAGGACGCCGTTCCGGTACTCAAGGAAGGTATCACCAGAGCAGTGAAGTTGATGCGGGAGAAAGGGGAGGAGGCTATCGTTGAGCTTCTCGAGCAGGAAATCGCTTCGCTCAAGCCGTATCTCGCCGAGATACTCGAATCCACCGGATATGTCGAAGCGGTGATCAGAAAGCTTTCCCACAGGATTCCCGAAGTGAGAAGCCAGGCAGCGGGCATTCTCTCGATCCTCGAAACACCATCGGCATTCAGAGGTATCGTGCTTGCGGCGAGAGACCCGGACAGGGATGTGCGGGTCAAGGTCACAAAGGCGCTGGAAAAGCTCGAGACCGAAGAGGGAAAGGTCATATTGAACGAGCTGGAAAACGACCCTGATAAAAAAGTCCGGAAATACACCTATTGGGCGCTCGAGCGGCTGCGGGCAAAGGCGCTATAGGCTGATCTGCCGGGCACTGTCAAAGAGGGTGGCATGAGCCTCATGACAGGTAAATACAATCGTCTGTGTGGATTTCGCATACCCGGCAAGGACCGCAGCCGCCAACGGGCGCCGGTTGTCGTCCATATCCACAAGCGGATCATCCATCATGATAAAACCGTCGGCGCCTTTGAGAAAATACTCCGCCACCGCAAGGCGCAACGCGAGGGAGAATCCATCCCGGGTACCCGAGGAGAGCTGCTGAAAACTTAGGAGGGCTCCGTCGCCCCGCAGCAAACCGTCCGGCAAATCGTCTGAAAACCTGCTCTCCGCGTAGCGACCGCCGGTGATCCGGTAGAGGCGATGCTCAAACTCGCGCTTCAGTTCCGCCGAGAGCTCGATTTCAGGTGTAGCGAGAAGCTCATCGGTCTTTGACAGGATACGTTCCAACGCAGCCGCTCTTTTTACGGTACGCTCCAGCCGCCCTTTCGCTTCTTCGAGCCTGAGCTCCGTCTCCTCGGCCGAATCCTCGGGCATGCGTGCGAGAAGCTCCGCCCGCCGGCCTTTGAGGTCGAGAATACGCCCGGCAAGCTCGTCTCTCCTCCTGCGATAATCGATACAGGCTTCTATGAACGCATGCCAGTCATCAAAACCCTCGGGCAGAGTGGGTCCGTTCTCGACCGCTTCGGTCAAATCCCTGATGGATGATCTCAAGGCAACCAGTTTATCGAGCACGGCGTCCCTGCTCCCGTATCCGGCCCGATACTCTTCGAGCTTTTTCGCCACCTGCTCCCGTTCCTGTTCAAGCGATGCGGCTTCGTGCTCGGTTGTTGTCAGCTCCCGTTGAATCTCCTCGAGAGAACGGGTTTCTTCATGGAGACGGCTCGCCTCGAGCTCCTCTTGCAGAGCCGCCTCACTCTCGCCGGCAAGGGTTTCCGCTATCATGCTCGAGGCCACCTCTGCCTCCCTCGCAAGCTCCATGTACGCCTTGTGGTTTTCCGCCGCCTCCGTCATAGAATCGACTCCATGCGCCGCCAGAGCGGTATGCAGTTTCCGCTTTGCT
>CAZHXC010000022.1:9848-14266 GCA_964536145.1 uncultured Spirochaetales bacterium
TCGTGCTCGAGCTCGGCCGTCTCAATATCGAACTCTTTTGAGGAAGCGGTTATGGTGAAGTCCTGATGATCGATGGTGAGAGGTTTTTCTGCATGGAGTGTGAGCCTCTCTTCTTTTTCAAGGCTCTTCCTGTCTGTTCTATCAAGTCCTTCACGAATGCCAAGCTCAACAGGGTTCTTCGCCTTGACGGTGATGATAAGCGGCCCGGCCTGGAGCTGTCGCTCTATCCGGCAAACCACTTCCTCCAGAGATTGCAGCATCTTGTACGCTTCATCCGTCAACAAACCGCGGCTTTCTATTTCTTCCCGCGCAGCCTTCTCCTTCTGTCTGCAGGCACCTACCGTCTTGAGCTTGGATGATATCTCCTGCGCCCTCGCCTTCAGTTGTTCCCGTCTCCTCCCCTTCTCCTGCTCACTCCTGAGCGCCTCTATAGCTTTTTTCTTGCTTTCGATAATCCCGGTGAGCTCGCTCAATCTGTTCTCCGCTTGGGGCCACGCATCGTACACCGTCTGATGCCGGAGCTCGGCCTCCCGCGCCTTTTCGAGATCGTGAAGCGTCTGCGTCCTCACCGCCGCGAATCCGGCGGCCTCATCGTTCCGTTTCAGGAAAGCGGACAATTTTTCGTATTCAGCCTGCGCTGCATCGAGATCTCCCGCTATTTCAGCGAGATTTTCCTCGGCGTTACGCGTCTCCTCGAGAGCGGCTTTGAGCGTTTCCACCGCATACCACCGGGAAACTTTCTTCCCGGCACCCTGACGCCATGGATTTTTGATACCCCGTCCCTGTTCAGGGCCGCCTGCAAGCCTGTCCCACCGTCCGTTGTATGAGTCGATCTCTTTTTTCAGATTCGCCCTGAAACGCTCCGCGTTGATACCGTCCGACCCCTTGAGCGCTTCTCTCATTACCTCGCGTAGATCGAAGAGCGCCTCTGTGGGCGCTTTCAGCTCTTCGAGTACCTTCTCCATACCCGACTGATAGGTGAGAAGCACCGCCTTCATCACCGCAACGGAAGCGGGGAGAAGCTGTTCAACCCTGGCGCATACCTCCGCATCGCTGGTGACAAGCGATCCATCCGGAAGCGTGAGCTCGGCTGCAGGAACGGCTCCCCAGCTCTTGGAAAGCGAGTAGCCCCGGCCCCCGGTGTCACCTCCAACATCAAAGTCGAGGGTGACTTTTACCGTATCCCCGCCTCCCGCGGGCAGGAACCTCGCCATCTCCTTTGCAAAACGCGCCTTTGTGAGTTTGGCGGGGGTGAACAACGCATGAGTAATTGCGTGGAAAATCGTGCTTTTCCCTGCCTCGTTCTCACCAAAAACGATGTTTAGCCCCGGGAAGAAATCGCAGGAAAAATCCGAAACGCCTGCGAATGAGGTGAGCGTTATACGTTTGAGTTTCAAGCCTCACTCTCCTGAAACAGTCTGTAGGCGATTTGCGCGGCCTCCTGATCCCCCTCCGCAAGCAAGGATCCTATGAGTCTCGCCGGAAAAGAACCCGATGGAAACTCGGTCTCAACTGTTTCTGAGTTCACCAGCTCGTCGAGATTCTCACGGTTCACTCTGAGATAGAAAAACCGTCCTGCCAGATCATCGAGCACCTCGGGGAGTTTCCGGTACTCTTCCTTACTCAATGCCCCGGTGAGTTTGAGTGCCAGCAGAGTATTCACCGGCTCAGGTCTCGATACTGCAATTTCGGTGACGGCCCGAATCTCGAGCTCCTCTTCATAGAACCTGTAGGTTCCGGTTTCAACTCTCGAATACGATTCAACACGCCTGTCGGTACAGTTGATGATCCATGCACCGCCTGTATGGCGGCAGTCAAACCCGTCGGGCTCCGGTGTACCGGGTATGAAGAACTTTGGCGCCACCGTATCTTCTTCAGGAAACGGACGGTGAGTGTGCCCGATGATCCAGAAATCCGCGGGCAGGTTTTCAAGCTGTGCCTCGCTCATCGGATAATAGCGCCCTTCCCTGTCGATTGAGTGTCCTTCGAGGCTGCCGTGAACCACACCAATACGCAGCCGCTTTCCGGTGGCCCCCGCCGCTCCGGCTTCCCCCACCCCGGTGGCTGCCGCTCCGGCTTCCCCCGCCGTCGCATCCACATTCTCCGCCCACGAGATATTGTCAACGGTGGAATGCTTATCTGTGCAGGGCGCAGGGAATACGGTGGCAGGTATATCAAAACGGTCAAGATCGTACGGGCGAGCATTTGAAAGCAAAACCACCGGCGCTGAAGCTACTTCCATGGCAAGCAAAAACTCACCCCAGGGCTTACCGTCGATTCCCGTGTAAAAATCGTGATTGCCCGGCAGTACCAAAAGCGCGGAACCGGCAAACCGTGAAAGAATCGCCGCCGCCTTGGTGATGTCGGCGGAGGAGACATTCTGCCGGTCAAAGAGGTCGCCGGCAATAATGAAGAGATCGCAGTGCTCGTCATTTGCCGCTTCCACACACTTCTCGAGGGCGGTATATCGCGCCTCTGCAAGCTCAACTCCCGCCTCATCAAACGTGGAGAACTTCATACCCAGATGCAGATCCGCCGTCGCAAATATCTTCAAGATGAGCCCCTTATCGCGAATTTCATAATCACACTCCATATCTCATATTGATCCTACGATAGACTTCTCGAAGTTCCCTGGCAATTGCCACCACCTGTTTGAGTGAATCGTCCTCAAAGCTGCACCGTTCAAACAGAGCGGTGAGCTCGCTCTCGTTTTCAGGCTCGCATACAGGCACGAGCTCCGCAACCGCGACCGATCGTATATAGTGATGCATCGATTCGATGCCGGGGAGATTTTCCTCAAGCCAGCGGAACGCCGCCTTTCCGGCCGCGGGGTTCGCCGCGATCGCGCGGTACACATAGATCCTCTCCTGCGCCTTGATCTCCTTTTCAGTGTATGCCAATACATCATGAATAGCCGGCGCCTCCTGAAACCAGCCGATAGCTCCGTAGGCGTATGACTTGAGCTCGTCCGGCTTTGCCGGGTCCTCAATGATTCTCCTGAAATCGTCAAATCCGAGAGTAGCGGAGAAGGCCCCCGCATTGAGCGAGCATTGCAGAAGCTCAGGATCAACCGATTCTCCCTCCAGAAAGCCTTTGCACCTCACGAGGAGCTCACCGGTAACCTCTCCGGATCCAAAAAGCGCCAGCGGCCAGAGGAGCTCGGAGCGCAGTAGTACATTGAGATACTCCTCACCCTCTCGAGGCGCAATACCGATCCTCCCGTAGACCGGCTCGAACAGCCGTTTCCCGACATCCGCTACGGTTTCACGGTAAACCGGTGCGATTCGCCACAGCAACGGGAGTACGTGAGCAAGAAACGCCAGCGTCAGATACTCATCTTCACCGGCAAGGTGATCGAGTAAAAACCGGGTGTACTCATCGACGCGAATCTCACGGCGCATAACCAGCGCGAACAGATCAAGCAACAGCCCAAACCTGTCAACCGGCGGCAGTGCTCTCTCACCGGCAAGTTTGCCCAGACTTTCGAGGTTCTCCGGTTCATAGGCGGTGTGAAAGAAACCGATCTGCCCCGCATTTATCTTATAAGCCTTTATGTCATCGGCTAATTCAACGGTGGCGCGTTTCTCCCTAAAAAGCAGCGAAAGCTCTTGCCTTTCACCGGAATCATCAAAGAGCGATATGGAGACGGGTATGTGCCAAACCTGTTCTGAAGCATCTTCGAGCCAGGTGAAACGTTCCTGCTCCAGGAAGAGCCTGTTTGCATCGCGCTTTGCCCTGACAATCGGATATCCGGGCCGGCGGATCCAGTTTTTAATCATCTCGGTTGCCTCGCCTCCTGCTCCCCTGCCAAAGGAATCCAAGAAGCCCGCGGTATCCGTAGATTGAAACGCGTATTCGGAAAGATATGCTCTGATACCCGCGGTGAACTTCTCCTCGCCGAGCCAGCTGCGCACCATTCTCAGGATCAGTCCCGCCTTCTGGTAAAATATGGGCGCGGTGGACGCGTCAACTTCGAGGTAGCGCCCTTCCTCGAGCTCGATGGGAACGGTCCCTTTAAGCGCATCCCTCGATCCGGCGGCGATGAACCCTTCAAGCAGAAACCGTTCGCCTATGCGCCTGTCCGCCAACATCACATCCGTGATGAGATACTGAAGATATGTGGCGAAGGCCTCGTTGAGCCAGAGAAAACGCCACTCCAGCGGTGAGACCAGATCTCCAAACCACATATGCGCCACTTCGTGGGCGGTGATAAGCGCGTTTCGCTCAACACCCCGCTCAGAAGTGGTGCCGGGAACGTAGAGCAGAAGTTTTTCTCTATAGGTAATGGCGCCGAGATTTTCCATCGCGCCGTAGGCGAACGCGGGGAGGCCGATGAGATCGAGCTTTTCCATCGGATACTCAATACCGGTAAACTCTTCGCAATAGGTGATCGCCGCCCCGGCCATTTCGCCGGCCTT
>CAZHXC010000023.1:0-920 GCA_964536145.1 uncultured Spirochaetales bacterium
GGATATACTCAAATCACTCGCAGGCAAAGAACTGACAAACAAAGCCCGGCTCGCCATCCCGCCGCAGGAAATGCCCGCCCAGGATCCGAAAAAACGGATCACCAACATGCAGGAAGTGGCAACCGGTTATACTGAAGAGCAGTGCCGGCTCGAGGCGATGCGCTGCCTCCAGTGCAAGAACGCGCCTTGTGTAAAGGGATGCCCGGTTACAATCGATATCCGAGGCTTTACACAAGCGGCGGCGGAAGGTGATTTTGAAAAATCGATTTCGATCATCAAGAGCTCGAGCCTGCTTCCGGCAATCTGCGGACGCGTCTGTCCGCAGGAAAGCCAGTGTCAGGCAACATGTACGGTCGGCCGGTCGCTAAAAGACGTCAACAAGGCGGTATCTATAGGCAGGATAGAACGCTTTGTCGCCGATTACGAGAGAAGCAACGGTACGGCCGTCATGCCGCAGATCGCCACGGCTACCGGAAAAAGGGTAGCAGTCATAGGCAGCGGACCGGCGGGAATCACCGCTGCGGCGGATCTCCGGAGAGCGGGGCATGAAGTCGAGATATTCGAAGCCTTTCACAAGACCGGCGGTGTCATGGTATACGGCATACCGGAGTTCAGGCTTCCAAAGGCAATCGTAGAAGGCGAGGTGAACTCGCTTCGTGAAATGGGTGTCAAAGTGCATACCAATTTCCTCGTTGGACGGACCCGGCAGCTCAAAGCGCTCTTCGAGGAGGACGGCTTTGACGCGGCGTTTATCGGCAGTGGCGCGGGTCTGCCCCGCTTTATGCGGATTGAAGGTGAAAACTTGGTGGGAGTGTTTTCCGCAAACGAGTACCTTACCCGGTCCAACCTGATGAAAGCCTACGATGCGGAACACGCGGCCACGCCCAACCCCGCGCCAACTTGCCTTTTGGCTTGCATGG
>CAZHXC010000023.1:930-13775 GCA_964536145.1 uncultured Spirochaetales bacterium
TCAGATCAAAGAAGGTTGCGGTCCTCGGAGGTGGTAATGTCGCCATGGATGCGGCGCGTACCGCCCTCAGATTAGGCGCTGAAGAGGTCCATCTCATTTACAGGAGAACCGAGGTAGAGATGCCCGCCCGGGTAGAAGAGGTAGAGCACGCCAAAGAGGAAGGGGTCACCTTTCACCTCCTGAGGAACCCGAGCAGGATCCTCGGAGATGATGAAGACCGGGTTCGCGGTATAGAGGTACTCAGGTATAAGCTTGGTGAGCCCGATGATTCCGGCCGCAGACGGCCCGTTCCCATAGAGGGAAGCGAGTACGAGATAGAGCTCGATACGGTAATTGTCGCCATCGGCAACGACTCAAACCCGCTCTTGACAATCTCCACACCTGAAATCGAAACAAACAAGTGGGGAAATATCGTCACCAACGAAGACGGGAAGACCTCCATGGACCGGGTGTTCGCCGGAGGCGACATCGTTTTGGGTGCGGCAACGGTCATCCTGGCAATGGGTGAGGGCCGGAAAGCGGCGGCTTCCATCAATACAATGTTGAACGGCGGGCCGCCGGCAGGATAGAATGCGCCTACAACGGGCGTCCGCCACAAGAAAGCAACCACGGCGGCCATGAGGAGTGAAGATAATGAAACGATTTGCCGGCGTAGTGCTGCTGCTCTCGGTTTGCCTTTTTTTCCCCTCCGCGCTTTTCGCGCAGGACGGTTATGATCCGATATCTGCGGAAGAGCTCAGAGAGGTACTCGAGGACGTGAAGAGCTGGGCGGCGGAAACGAGTATCTTTCGTGAAAACGCCAAAAAGATGAACTCGAGCGCTATTCTCGAACAGGCGGATGCAATCCGTAAGAAATTCGACCCGGTGATGGTGCTCATAGCCACCACCGAGCCGGAAGCTGAATACAAACCGGCGGCGGTCATGTTGCTCATGGGCACCAAAGGCGTTGAGCTTGCGCTGTGGCACTACATGTATGCTATCCTCGGCAACTCGCAGAGGGCAATGGAGCACGGCGATGTCATCCTGAGCGCGGCGGTGAATCAGCTGCTCGACGCCGAAAAACTTTTCGGGCGGCTGCCCTAGGGCGGCTGCCCTGGGAGGGCGCGAGGCACCCCAGGCTCTGACGCGGCGCCGCACCCTGCCCTGCCTTGAGGGGCCGATTTCACGGACGGGATTAGCGTGTTATGTATCAGATGTGGCCCGGAAGCAGTGCTCCGCGCGCAGTTCCGAGACGAAGTCGAGGCTGTTTGAGCACGGAGTACTGCTGCAGGGCCGATTTCACTGTTTTATAGCTTACAAAAAGCCCGTCCGTGAAATCGCACCCTGTCTTGACCATCGGTTACAATACCACTATCATCCGGTTCATCCTCTAAAATAACCTGTAAACGGAGCTTTCCCATGAGTAACAGTTATAAAATCGCAGTCATGCCCGGAGATGGAACCGGACCGGAGGTTGTTCGAGAAGGACTCAAGGTATTGGGAGCGGTCGCTTCCAAGTTTGATTTCAAACTCGACTATACCGATTTTGACTATGGCGGTGACCGTTACCTCAGAACCGGCGAGATACTGCCGGAAGGTGCGGCGGATGAGCTCAAAAGCTTTGATGCGATCTATCTCGGCGCGATAGGCCATCCGGATGTCAAACCGGGTATCCTCGAAAAGGGAATTCTCCTCACCCTCAGATTCGAGCTCGATCAATACATAAACTTGCGGCCGGTGAAGTTGTACCCCGGTGTGGAAAGCCCGCTCAAGGACAAAGGTCCCGATGAGATCGACTACGTTGTCGTCCGCGAAAACACCGGTGGAATCTATACCGGTACCGGTGGGATATCGATGCAAGGAACGCCAAACGAAGTTGCGGTCCAGAGTATGGTGTACAACCGCTACCAGGTTGAACGGGCGCTTCGATACGCTTTTGAGTACGCACGGAAGTTCGGCAGGAAGGCGCGGGGCAAGGGAGATGCAAACACCCTCGGCCTGGTGGGCAAGACCAACGTGCTGACATACGTATTCGATCTCTGGGAACGGGCATTTCATGAAATCGGCGAGGCAGAGTACCCTGACGTCAAGCGTGAGTACTATCACGTTGATGCGACCTGTATGTGGATGGTCAAAAGCCCGGAGTGGTTTGACGTGCTGGTAACCGGCAATATGTTTGGTGACATCATCACCGATTTGGGAGCTATCACCCAGGGCGGTATGGGAATAGCCGCCGGTGGGAATATCAACCCTGAAGGCGTGAGCATGTTCGAGCCCATCGGCGGGTCCGCACCCAAGTACACCGGTCAGAACGTGATCAATCCGCTCGCGGCGATCTGTGCTGCCGGTATGATGCTCGAGACCCTCGGAGAAGTTGAAGCCGCAAATGCCATAGAAAAGGCGGTGGCCAACGTGACCGCCACGAAGTTGAAGAGTCTCTCCGTCGGTAAAATGGGGTATTCAACCAGCGAAGTGGGAGATCTGGTAGCCGGACACTTTTAGGCTGCCCTCACGACGGCCGCCGGCTGCACAGGCGCTCCATCCGTAAAGGCCCGGGGCGCTGCGGCACGCACCGTTCACCAGCGGCGGTCTTCATTGCCGTCGGTCTCCTCTCTGAAGCGTTCTACCGCCTCGCGTACATCCACAAGTCCCTCATAGACCGCTTTTCCGGTAATAACGCCAACTATGGAATCTGAGCCGTAATCGTACACCCGCTGCAGGTCCTCCATCCCGCCGACACCTCCGGAAACGATTACCGGAAGCCCCGATGATTTGCCCAACCGGTCTGACCCCTCAATATCCGGACCGGAGAGCGTTCCGTCGGCGAGGATATTGGTATAGATGATAGTGATGATCCCGATATTCCGCGCCACCGACGCCAATTTTGCGGCACTCACGCCGGAATCCCGCTCCCAACCTGAAACCTTGGCTATCCCGTCCCGGGCGTCTATGCCGGCAATGAACACCCGTCCGTATGCGGCAATCCACTCCTCCACCTTCTCCGGCGCCCGCGCAAACACGGTCCCAAGGATCAGACGATCCACCCCGGCTTCCAGTAGCTCCTCCACATCATTGCGCTCACGAATCCCGCCGCCAACTTCTACAATACCGGCAAATACGCGCCGTATCTTCCGGATCGTCTCTCTGTTGTTGCCGCCGCCGCGCGCGGCATCAAGATCGACTACGTGGAGTCTCGAAGCGCCGGCATCCTGAAACCCGGCCGCAACCGCTTCAGGCGAGTTTCCGTAGCCGGTCACTTTGCCGTAGTCTCCCTGGTACAGCCTGACGCACGCACCACTCAGTATGTCTATGGAAGGAATCACCGTCATGGCGACACAGTATACGCAAACGCTGCGCTTCTGCACACCCGGGCGCACTGTTGCACTGTCGCTCACGGCCCATATGTGATAATATTCAGCAAAGCGTATGCCGGTAACCCACCTCCACAAATCCCTCAATCTCAGTGAAAAAGAACTCATCAAGCTCGAACTGGACACACCTCTTACGGTGTACCTGTTGGACAATGCCAATTATCACCTTTTCATGCAGGACAGGCCGTACAGCTATCACGGCGCCGAAGTAGATTCTTCGCCGTTTCTCATGAATCCGCCGCATGCCGGCAGATGGGAGCTGGTCATTTTCTCAAAAACCCTCGGTGAAAAACTGCAGGCCGATATCTCAATAGTTGAAAAATAATTGTGGAGACGGGAAATGAAAACCACCGAAGAGGTTGCCGCAACGATTGACCATGCGGTCCTCAAACGGCAATTTGGTGACGGTCCCGCCACCCCTGAAGCCGTGGAAATCATGGCACACGCAGTCGGCAATGAGATGAAAATCAAAGCCTCGGGCGGGATAAAGACGTGGGAGGCAGCCGTAGGCTATCTGGAACAGGGGTGTTCGCGCCTTGGGATGAGCGCAACCGAGACAATCCTGAAATCCCAAAATTATTTTTGACAGATTTGCTAAAGTTTATTATCTTAACGAATAATTCGTTACGTGTTGGAGGAGAAATGAATATTCACGTATGCAACAGCTGCGGTCATGTCGAGTTTAACGAGGCGCCCGAATCCTGCCCCGTGTGTGCAAGTCCAAAGAGCTCATACAAACAAAACGATAATGTGTTTGTTGAATCCGCTGAAAAGAGCAAAGAAGGTGCAGTCAAGCACATCCCCCAGATCAAAGTAAACAAGGTGTGCGGTCTGGTTCCGGAGAACGATTGTATCGATGTCATTGTCCGCGTCGGAGAAACACTCCATCCGATGACAGACGAGCATTACATCCAGTTTAGCGATTGCTATGTCGATCACGAGTACCGGGCAAGAACTCACCTTACCCCTGACATGAACCCGGCGGTTATCTTTCACCTCAAAAACACCACCGGTAAAGTCCAGATCGTCGAGTCCTGCAACCTGCACGGGCTCTGGAAGGCTGAAGCAGACCTGTAGAACGTTGTAGACCGGTGTGCTCCCGTCTTCTTCGATCAGAGATGCGGATCAGGGAGGCGGGAGTTACTCCTCTGTTTCTTCGTCTGCAGTCTCTTCCGGTGAGGAGGGTGTTTCCGGCTCCGTATCGGCGGAAGCACCGCCGGCGCTCTGGTTGGAACCGGGCTCTTCGTTTTGCAGGCGTTCCTGCACTCTCTTTTCGTTTCTGCTATTGAAGTAATAGAGCGCTCCGGTAATGCCGGCAATGAGGATTCCCCAAATCCCCGACATTCCGCCAGGAATGAAGCCTATTATCGCGAGCAGCGCGCCAACACTAATAATTGTAAAGTATACCTTTTTCTTCATAATCAAAATTTACAAAAAAGCACGGTTTGGTGCAAGCGCCCGATGCAGCACCGCACGCGGGACGGGTTCGTCGTTTCGATTGGCAAAGGCGATTGACGGGGGGTATCAAACCTCCTAACGTAGTGGAATATGGACAACAAGAAGGAAATGCTCGCCGCCCAGCGGTAATCGAACAAATTGCAGCCGATGAGAAGAAGCACGCCGATTTCTGGGAGGATATCACCGGTGTTACGGTGAAGCCCTACGGTCTGAAGATCTTTCACTTCTTCTAGATTGCCCGCGGGGAGAACGCCGGATTCGCAAATACGGTTTTTTTTTGTAACTAGGGATATAGTAAAGGTTGAGGGCTAACGTTTCCTACCTCCTCCTTGTGTATTGCCGCCGGTTTCATCAGCCGGCGGCTTTTTTCTTCCACAGCACCTTTTTCCCGGCATACAGCGGCAAGGCACCGTCAACGATGTCCGGAACCTGTCGATCGATATTTAGCCATTCGGAAGTGCCGCGGTTCAGCGGCAAACCATAGAACTCGGCGCCGAAGCGGGAAACAAAGTTCTCCAGCTTTGCGATGGCGCCCCGAGTGTCGAAAAACTCGATAAGCAGCGGGATTGCCACCGGCGCCGAGTAGACTCCGGAGGCCACCGGCGCTTTGGACTTGGCGGCAACCGGATGGGGCGCACTGTCTGAGCCAAAGAAAAACTTGGGATGTCCTTCCAGCACAACCTGCTGTATCGCCTCCCTGTCGGACGCCGTTTTTACCACGGGTTTGCAGTAGAGGCCGGGGATGAAACCGGAAGCCATCATGTCCTCGAGGGTGAAGAGCAGGTGGTGAACGGTCACCGTTGCGGCGACATTTTGCGGCAGATCATTCACGAGATCCACCGCATCTTTCGTAGAAACGTGTTCAAACACCAACCGCAAACCGGGAAATCTCTTCACAATCTCCTCGATCAGCGGAAGAAAACGCTGTTCGCGGCTCAGCACCGGCGCTTCCGGATCTTCAGCATGAACACAGAGCACGAGGCCTTCCTCTTCCATAGACTCGAGAACTCCAAAGAGCTTTTCGGTACTCCTGATGGAGTTTTCCGAGTTGGTGGTAACCCCTTCAGGATAGTATTTCCCGGCAACTGCTTCCGCTCCCCGGAGACCCGCAATCTGGTGTCTGTTGAGCCCCGGCACGAGCTTGAAGGTCATCAGTGGCGTGAAACCTCTGGTGAACCTTTGAATCCTGTTTCGATACGACAACAGGTCTTGCGGTGTTGTTATCGCCGGAAGTAGATTGGGCATCACTATACCCCGGGCAAAGGAGCGGGATACTCTCCGCGCGTATCGTCTCAAGGCCTGCCCCTGCCGGAGGTGAATATGCATATCATCGGGCGTACGGAATGCGATGGTTCTTACGTTTGTCATAATAAGCTATAGGATATGCCGGAGAAACCTCTTTGTTCTTTCTTCTCTGGGATTGTCAAACAAATCTGCAGGCGTCCCGATTTCGATCACCTCTCCCTCATCCATAAAGACTACTTTGTCGGCGGCAGCTTTTGCAAATCCCATTTCGTGAGAGACCACAAGCATCGTCATGCCTTCACGCGCAAGATCAAGCATGACATCGAGGACCTCTTTGATCATTTCCGGGTCAAGCGCAGAGGTGGGCTCGTCGAACAACATCACCTTTGGATTCATCGCAAGTGCGCGGGCTATTGCCACACGCTGCTGCTGGCCGCCGGAGAGCCGGCTCGGGTAAGACGCTTCCTTGTCAGCAAGACCTACTCTACGGAGCAGCCGTCTCGCGTCTGCATTGGCGGCATCCCGGGATACATGTTTCACGGTACGCGGAGCAAGGGTGATATTCTCCAAAGCTGTGAGGTGAGAGAAGAGGTTGAAACTTTGGAAAACCATGCCAACCTCTTCCCGGATACGCCGAATGTCGGATTTGGAATGACTCGCATGGATATCATCAACCCAGATCTCTCCCGCACTCAACGTTTCGAGTCTGTTGACGCACCGTAGCAGCGTGCTTTTTCCGCTTCCGGAAGGTCCAATGATCAGTACTACCTCTCCTTCTGCAACTTCAAAGCTCGCGTTTCGCACCGCATGGATGTCGCCGAAGGTTTTGCTGACGTCTGCTATCCGGACACGCGTATTGTTATTCTCAGCCACCACGTTCCAACCTTTTTTCCATGACTGCCACCGCCTTGGAGAAGAAAAGGGTGAACACAAGATACACCAGAGCCACCACAGTGTAGGTTTCAAAATACTGAAACGATACCGACGCAAACTCACGGCCGCGCCGCAACAGATCAGAAACCGCGATAATTGAAACGAGGGATGAATCTTTTAGAAGCGCAATGAACTCATTGCCGATGGGCGGTAGGATGATCCTGAAGGTCTGTGGAAGTATCACTTTCCTGAGTGCTTGTGCCCTGGTCATACCGAGAGCAAGGGCGGCTTCCATCTGTCCTTTTGGAATAGATTGTATCCCTGCTCTGAAGATCTCTCCCATGTAGGCGCCATAGCAGACAGACATGGCGGCAACCGCGGCAACCAGCGGGGGAAGCGTAAAAAACTTGCCCAACGCAAAGTAAATATAGAAGAGCTGAACCAGGAGCGGGATCCCCCTGATCACCTCCACGTATACCGTGGCGATTCTATTGACTATGGTGACACGGGAGATCCTGCCGAGGCCGGCAATGAGCCCGATAACCAAAGCGATCGCTATTGAGAGAACCGTTACCTGGAATGTCCTGAGCACACCATCAGGCACGAACTGCAGGATATCCCAAAATGGATCCGGGGAGACAATTGGGAGGGTAACGAGAAGGGCGATCGCCCCGAAAAAGGAGATCCTCCAGGCCGAAAAGACCGACCTCTCTCCTTTATCCGGAATGAGCGCCCCGTCGGATATTTCTATCTTGGTCTGTTTTACCTCAGCCACTTGTCCTTGAGCTCTTCATCTTTTCCGGCATCAAGAACTTTCCGCAAGCCCTCGTTTATTTTCTCGAGCACTTCGTCATTGCCCTTCTTTACCGCAACACCGTAGTACTCATCCGTAAAAGGCTCACCGACTATCTTCAGTTGTCCCTTGTAGGATTCGTTCTGCAGCGCAAAATCCGCCGCAATCGGAGTATCCGCTACAACACCGGCGATCCTTCCGTTTACCAGGTCTTCTATCGCAAGACCAAGCTCATCGTAGGTTTTCAGCTCCACGCCGTCTACCTTATCCACCTCAAAGGCGCCTGTTGTGCCGATTTGTGCGCCTACCGATTTCCCCTCCAGGTCCTCGAGGGTGGTAACCCCGGTTGTGGAGTTCTGCACGATAAGTACCTGTCCGGCGTTGATATACGGTATGGAGAAATCCATGGTCTCCTTACGTTTGTCCGTAATGGTGACCGAAGAAATAACGGCGTCATAGTTGCCGTTTGCAAGCCCGGCAAAAATGCCGTCCCAGGCGGTGTTCCGATACTCCACCTCAAAACCGGCTTCTTCCGCCGCCATGTTCATCAGATCAATGTCGAAACCGACTATTTCCTTGTTCTCATCGATGTACTCCATCGGCGGCCAGGTGGCGTCCGTAGCCACGACAATGACCTCATCTTCTTTCGCAGGACCACCAAACACCGCTGCTACAGCGAAAACGGTAATTAGCAGAATACATAGTACTCTTTTCATGTGATGTCTCCTCGTGTATAACGATTTTGTAACAAAGTAAAGAGCATCCCGTTGGAATTGTCAATAAAAGCAAACGGTATTGAATAGCGTTTATAGTTGGTTGTATTAATGGTGATATGAAAAAATATGTCGGCTCGGTGGTATCAGCCCTGGTAGTTATCCTGCTTGCGGCAGCGTACGTGGTGTTTTGGATTTTTGTACTGGACAAAATAGCAATACTGCAATTTGTAAAGATCGTCATAACCGTCGTAGCAGTTCTATTCATATTCGGAATTGGTGCGGCGTTGTTTTCCAGAATCAGAGAATTGAGGAGAGGACAGGAAGATGACATTAGTAAGTACTGACTTTGTGAGCGGCAAGAATATCGAAACCATCGGGTTAGTCAAAGGCTCGATGATCCAGTCAAAGCACATGGGCAAAGATATCATGGCCGGACTGAAAACAATCGTCGGTGGAGAGCTGAAAGGCTATTCAGAGATGATAAATGAAGCCCGTTCGATAGCTACAAAGAGAATGGTTGAGGAGGCGGAGAGCTTGGGCGCGGATGCCATTATCAATATTCGATACGCCTCCTCTATGGTTACCCAAGGCGCAGCGGAGATGATGATATACGGTACCGCGGTAAAGTACGTATAGCCGTTTGTGGCCGGCCGCAGCCGGCGGCGGCACACTTGACCAAATAGCGCCTGAATATATAGCTTCTCTTTATTATGTCGAGTAATGATCTGCCGTTCACAAAAGCCGATATTGAGAACATCGTTAGGCTATATCCCACGCCGTTTCACATCTACGACGAGGCGGCAATCAGGGAGAACGCGGAAGCCTTTATGAGCGCTTTTTCCTGGGTTCCCGGCGGATTCAAGAACCACTTTGCCGTTAAAGCTCTCCCAAATCCATACATTTTGGAGCTTCTGAAAGAAGAGGGGATGGGCACCGATTGCTCTTCTCTGCCGGAGCTGCTCCTCTCTGAAGCCGCGGGTATTACCGGTGAAGAGGTCATGTTCAGCTCGAACGACACACCGGCAGCGGAGTATGTCAAAGCCCGCGAATTAGGCGCCGTTATCAACCTCGACGATATCAGCCATATTGAATACCTAAAAGAGCACGCAGGACTCCCGGATCTCCTCTCGGTCAGATACAACCCGGGTCCCCTCAAAGGCGGAAATGCTATTATCGGTGAGCCGCAGGAGGCGAAATACGGTCTCACCCGCAAGCATGTTATTGAGGCATACCGGATCCTGAAGGCGAACGGCGTCAAGCGTTTTGGTCTCCACACCATGGTTGCGTCGAACGAGCTCGTATCGGATTACTTCATCGATACCGCGGCCCTGCTCTTTGACCTTGCCCTCGAAGCGGCAGAGAAGGCGGGCATCGACTTGGAGTTCATCAATCTTGGCGGCGGGGTAGGCATACCGTACAAGCCGGGGGATAAGCCCGTCGATATTCCCTATGTGGCGAGTGGTATCGAAAAACTCTACGAAGAGAAGATAAAACCATCCCCGCTGCATCCGGTACGAATCATCATGGAGTGCGGCCGGGTTATTACCGGCCCCTACGGCTACCTGGTGAGCCGGGTGTTGCACAAGAAGGAGACCTACAAGTCTTTTGTAGGTCTTGACGCGAGCATGGCAAACCTCATGCGTCCGGGGATGTACGGCGCCCATCACCGCATTACCGTGCTCGGGAAAGAGGACGCGCCTGCCGACCACGTCTACGACGTGACCGGTTCGCTCTGCGAAAACAACGATAAGTTTGCGATTGACCGGAAACTGCCTGAAATAGAGGTGGGAGACCTCGTGGCGATTCACAATACCGGCGCTCACGGTCACGCGATGGGATTCAACTACAATGGAAAGCTCAGGTCTGCGGAATTGCTGCTCAAGCCTGACGGCGAGGTAAAACTCATCAGAAGAGCGGAAACCGTTAGCGATTATTTCGCAACCCTCACCTATCCGGGTTTGGGCCGATAAGGCTGCCCGTCCTCCTGCTGCGGGATGCCAAAGCAACGGTTTATAGAGATGCCCTCTAGCTAAAGGGAAATCCCCGGCGCACCATGGATGCGTGAATCGCCCGTTGGAGCCGGCATTCAATTTCCACCGAATCGTAGCAGCACAACAACTCCTCACGGAATCGCTCGTCGCGAATTACCCGGACGAGTACCGAGAGTGCAAGCAGGTATTCGAGCTGCATTCCCGGCGGGTTGGCTACCAGAAAGAGAAAATGCACCGGCTTGCCGTCGATCGCTTCAAACTCGATGCCTTTTCTCGATATGCCCAGAGCCATCACAATTTCACCGATGCAGGGCGATTTCCCGTGAGCAACCGCGACACCGTTGCCGAGGCCCGTCGACTGCAGCCTCTCGCGCTGCACAACAGCCCTTTCGAGACTTTCGATTTCATCAACGTTTCTAAAAACCGGAGCTCCACTCAACAGCTCGTGAATTGCGTGAAACTTGTCGGTACTCTCAAGATCGCACACCACCGTGCCGTGAGTGAAACAGCTTAACTTATCCATCTGTCATTCCTCTGCACCTTGGCCGCGCCCGGCCGGCCGGGGCGCCCTACTCCTATTTTCGACAGGTTTTGAGGTATCGATTAGCGGCGAACGCGGCGCCGCCCTGTCCAGTTTTCCCTTTTTTTGATACTATCCGGCCAAACGATGCGTTACGAAATCTGTTACAAAGACTACTCTCTTGACGGGCGGGTGTCCCGGCTTCGCCGGAGCATCGAAAACTCCGGCTTCACCGGTGGTGCGGATATTACGATAGCAGATATCTACCTGATAGAGCCTGAAAATCTCATCGACCTGACCACCGCAAGGGCTATCTTTTCCGATCCGGTGGTGCAATCATGTGATACGAAACCCGCGGCGGACCGGATTGACCTGCCGGAGTGGACCCACGCAGTGGAAATCTGCTACCGGGCAGGGGTGACGGATCCGGTAGCGATAACGGCAAAAGAGGCGATCGAAAATGCAATCGGCAGGGACACTGCGCGGAACGCGGTTGTCCAAACCGCCGCGCTCTACTTTTTCAACCTCGACCACGACGCTGATATCGGAAATATCATTCCACTTCTGTACAATCCGCTTGTTGAACATGCCCTCGTCATCTCGCGGGAGGAGTGGAATGCGGGTGAAAGATTTCCTCAGATATATCAGCACACGGTGACGGCGAGTCCACTCTCCGTTGAAAGCGTAGACATATCCGGCTATGACGAGGCGGGTCTCGAGAAGTTATCGCGCACGAGGCTCCTTGCTCTTACCGCCGAGGAGATGCGGGCGGTGCAGCACTACTTCGAAAAGCCGGAAACTCAACAGAGCAGGAGAGAGATGGGTCTGCCGGCGGCTGCAACCGATGTCGAGCTCGAAATGATTGCCCAAACCTGGTCCGAGCACTGCAAGCACAAGATCCTGAATGCCAGGGTCGAATATGTGGAAAACGGCAAAACCGATAGTATCGATTCGCTTTTCAAGACCTATATTCGGGGAGCTACAGAACAGCTCGCCGACGGGTCCTCTCAAAAACGGGATTTCCTCCGGTCCGTGTTTCACGACAACTCCGGTGTGATTGAGTTCGATCCGGAAACCCTCGTCTGTTTCAAGGTCGAAACCCACAACTCTCCCTCCGCCCTCGATCCGTACGGCGGCGCGATCACCGGAATCGTCGGTGTCAACAGGGATATCCTCGGTACCGGGAAAGGCGCCCGCCCGATATTCAACACGAACGTCCTCTGCTTTGGGAATCCCGATACCGATCCCGCCACCATACCCGCGGGGCTGCTTCACCCAAAGCGCGTCCGTGCGGGTGTCCATCAGGGTATCGTAGACGGCGGAAACCAATCGGGGATCCCGGTTGTCGGCGGGGCGTTTCTCTACGACGAAAGCTACACCGGCAAACCGCTGGTCTTCTGCGGTACCGGCGGCATACTCCCGGCGGAAATCGGCGGAGAGGGCTCGTGGATAAAGCACATAGACCCCGGTGATCTTGCGGTAATGGTGGGAGGAAGGATCGGAAAAGACGGCATTCACGGGGCAACCTTCTCTTCCCTGGCCTTAGACGAGACCTCCCCCACCTCCGCGGTACAGATTGGGGACCCGATCACGCAAAAAAAGATGAGCGATCTGCTGATGGAGGCGCGTGACTTACGTCTCTACAAGGGAATCACCGATAACGGCGCCGGTGGACTTTCCTCATCACTCGGCGAGATGGCGGAGTTTTCGAACGGTGTCCGTATCTATCTGGACAACTGCCCGCTCAAATACGAGGGGCTCGCGCCGTGGGAGATTCTCGTCTCCGAGTCGCAGGAGCGGATGAGCCTGGCGGTCTCACCCGATACCCTCCAAGCTTTTCTGCATCTTGCGAAAAAACGGGATGTAGAGGCTACGGTCATTGGCGAGTTTACAGACTCA
>CAZHXC010000024.1:0-13694 GCA_964536145.1 uncultured Spirochaetales bacterium
GGAGGGGGCCTGCCGGAAATCAGACACAATAATTGTCCGTTCCCTCCACGATTTCTCCGGCGTGCCGTGCAATTTTGCCTCTGTTGTTGAGAAGCTGCCGAGGACATCTGATGAAATCGCCAAAGCCGCTGTGTTCCCGCGCTCCACCGGTGACCTTATCGAGATAGTCAAAGCATGTGTGGCGTTGAAGAACAAAAGAAAAATCATCCTTGGTATGGGCCCGTGGGGATTCTCCTCACGGGTACTCGCCGGTAAGCTCGGCAGCTATCTCACCTTCTGCTCTCCGTCGGGGCTGGAAACCGCACCGGGTCATATCGACCCTGAAACCCTTCTAAAGACCTACCGCTATAAATCAGTTACCCCTTCAACCGACATTTTCTGCATTATCGCCAATCCGGTGATGCATTCCCGTTCGCCGTGGATACACAATCCGGCTCTCGAATCCGTTGGCCTTGACGGCGTGTATGTCCCGATTCAAGTCGACAATCCGGAGCGTTTTTTTGAGCTTGCACCGCTCCTCGACATCAAAGGCGCATCCGTTTCGGTTCCGCACAAGTCGGCGGTCAGGCGCTATCTCCGCTCAGAGGATGAGTCGGTACGGGCTGTCGGCTCTTGCAATACGGTCTACCGTGCGGCGGATGGTTTTCACGGGGCGAATACCGATGTCCCCGGCTTTTCGCTCTCGCTTGCCGGTCTCATAGGCGAAAGAAGAAGTCTTGAAGGTATCCGTGCAACCGTAATCGGGGCCGGTGGCGCGGCGCGGGCGGTGATATACGCTTTGAAGAGTCACGGAGCCTGTGTGTGCGTCGTTAATCGCACTCAGGAGAGAGCCGCCGCTCTCGCGGATGAGTTCGGCTGTGAGTGGGCACCACTTCGTGTAGATTCACTACCGGTGATAAAGCGTCACCGTGATCTCATCGTTCAGACCACCAGTGCGGGGATGCATCCGCAGGAAGAGATAGATCCGTTTGCGTTTTACGATTTCTCAGGCGACGAGATCGTCTGTGATCTGATCTACGCCCCGCCTGAGACGGTGTTTCTGCAGCGGGCAAGGTCGGCAGGCTGCAAAACAGCAAACGGTGAGCGGATGCTGTTGGAGCAGGCGTATCTGCAATTCAAGCTATTCACCGGCTTTGATTATCCGGAAGAGTGCCGTGGATAATGGGAGCCGCGGACACTCCGTACGAGGCTCAAGGAGCGGACCCGGAACTCTACCTCTTTCTGATCAGGCAATATCGCGCAGATGAGAATGAGATCTGAACCGCTTTTCTGAAGCTCTATAGGGCGTACGAGATGTTTGGCGGTGTTTCCTTCGCTCGATCTTGTTGTTATCTCGAGAATGAGATCGTTGCGGGAGAGTGCCTGTTCGACGATCCTGACCTTTCCCAGATAGTCAAAACCTTTGGCCTCCTGTCTTTCCCGTGGAGAGGCGGCATGATATTCGAGCTGCCCGGTGTGGAGGATGAGACCCTTTTCTATCACTCTGATGAGCTCTTGCCTCACCTCGTTTGACAGCTTCATCGAGTCGAGCTTATCGAACAACTCTTTCCGGACATCCATTGTGTGCTCTGTCCTGCCGGGCTTCTCCCGGAGGGGAATTGTCATTTTTTCCCTTCGAAGGATGTGAAGACGTCGCAAAAAATCATCCGAATCCGGCGAATGAGTGTCCTGCCGTCGGGCGTTTTCCGCCGCCGGCTTGTGATCGATTCCGCAGTTCTGGAGCGCTTTCTCTATTGCGTCGTGATCATCTGTATGTAGGAGGTATACGCCCGGTGCCGGCACCGATGCTATCAGTTCGGCCATCCGGCTGCTGTGCTCAACGAGGTGCCTGCGGTCTTCGTCAACGAGAAGCACCAGACCGCTAAATACCCGGACACTTTGAAACTCTCGTTCCCACGAGTCGAGCGAAAACAACAGGTTTGGCGGCAGCTCCCGGCCCGACAGTTTTTCAAGGGCTTCTTTCATACCGGCAGCGGAAACGCCGTCTGCAAAGCGTCTTACCGCAGAGTCACGGGTTATCTCATACACAGGGTAAGTATCGTATGATTGTAGCTCCGCTCCGAGTGCAAGCTCCATGGCCGCGGAGAATGAAACCGAACCCGTGAGTGTGGCTTCAAAATTGGGCTGGATGACACAGCTTGCGGCTTCCTTTTTTTCCGGATCGTGACGTCTCACGATGTGCTTTTCGCCCTCCACGGTAAGCAGACCGAGCGATTCCATCGCAGCGGTGAGTCTTTCGAGCCCGTTGCCCGGTTCAATCGAATGACCGCCTGCAAGCACCAGCCTTTCGAGGGTGGTAGCCGGATAGGCGCGGTCCTCGCGCAGGTTATCAAGCAGTACCAGAGCGGCCTTAGCATAAGCGAGGACCGCAGAGTGTACGCTTCGTTGCGGGTCGGCCGCGGCGAGTCCGCCCGCGAGAAGAGCGGCCCTCTCGTTGTATTCCAGCGAGCCGAAAACCGTCAGGCGTCGTAAGATAACCTCGATTTTGCCTTCGACGTGCGTCAGGAGCCCCCCTGGAATCAGAGCTCTGATGAGCAGTTGCACACGGGATGCTCCATCAGCGGTATCCTGAAAGGAGAAACGGGCTTTGAGATCCCGGCGAATACGGCTCTTGAGTGCTCCCGTGGAGGTAAAAACCTCGGGTTTTTCCCGCACAAATGCAATAACCGACAGAATGAGTTCGTCCCGCAGCCAGGTTGGTTTCTCCGGAGTTGTTTTGTGTGATTCAAAAACGAGGTCTGTATATACAACCTGTCTCAAATCATCCTCGAGCAACGGGTTGAACCGTATTCTCTCCTCACCGTCCTCCATATTTCTGTAGATAAGCATCCTCTCTTCGAGGTTGAGCAGATGGTTGTGGAGATCGAGATATCGCATTGATTGCTTCACAAATGTGTACAGGGCTGTCAGGCCGGGACTGTCGAGCACCAGAATTGCCGTCAGTAGAAACGAATCGCCGGGGGAGACGAGCGCGAGGATTCTATCCCTCGTCTCCTGCTTGTTCAGGTAGGTGATGAGTCTGCTCAGCAGGGTGTGCTTGTTGAAAGGGGTTTGAATCTCGCCGAAAACCGCCCGTATCAGCTCAAAGAACCGGTAATCAGGTCCGGAGAGCAGCGCGGCTTTCCAGCGTTCCAGGTCAACAGGGTTGCTCATGAATGTGCGAGCTCCGCGCTTTCCCAGATCTCGATATGGTAGCGGTACCCCTGCTCGGTCAGGAACTTCTGCCTGTTTGCAGCAAAACTCTCTTCACTCGTAAAGCGTGAGACTATCGTGTAGAAGTGGGAGTTCCGCTGTTTGGGTCTCAGGATACGCCCAAGCCGCTGCGCCTCCTCCTGTCTCGACCCAAAGGTTCCGGACACCTGGATGGCCACCGAGGCTTCCGGTAGGTCGATGGCAAAATTGGCAACCTTTGAGACAACCATAACATCGATTTTTTGCTGACGGAACTCATCGTAGATCTTCTCTCGTTCCGGGTTGGGCGTGCTGCCTGTAATCAGCGGCGCGTCCAGCTGGTCGGCCAGAGTAGTCAACTGGCTGATATACTGGCCTATCACCATAATTGAGTCCTCAGGGTGATTGGCAATTATCTGCTTAACGATTGGTATCTTCAGGTAATTCTCCGCGGCAATACGAAACTTTCCACGTTTATCTGCAGTTGCATATGGTATTTTCAGATCGCCGGGTAGATCGATTCTGATTTCATGGCAGTATGCTTCGGCTATCCAGCCTTTGGCTTCAAGCTCTTTCCAGGGTACATCGTACCGCTTTGGTCCTACAAGGGTAAAAACGTCTTCTTCCCTACCGTCCTCACGTATCAGGGTGGCGGTAAGCCCAAGCCTTCTTATTGCCTGGATTTCTGCGGTTACCCTGAACACGGGCGCCGGGAGCAGATGAACTTCATCATAAATAATAAGCCCCCAGTTGTAATCTTTGAAGATCCTGAAGTGAGGAAAGTCCTCCTTCTTTGACGGCCGCCAGGTAATGATCTGATACGTGGCTATCGTAACCGGTTTGATTTCCTTCACGCTACCGGTGTATTCCCCAATCATCTCTCGCTGCAGATTTGTTTTCTCGACAAGTTCCTCGATCCATTGATGGGCTGCAGCAACGTTGGTTGTGAGAATAAGCGTATTTGTGGCGTAGAGAGACATGATTTTCAGGCCGACAATGGTTTTCCCCGATCCACAGGGCATCACCACGGTACCATGGCCAAATCCCGGCGTATTCCCGCCGTAAAAGGCATCCGCAGCCTCGGCCTGATAATCCCTGACGGAAAACCTTCCGCCTTCAGATTCAGTCTTCAGGCGCACATCGAGAGGCTCCCCCGAGATAAACGGCGCCTCGTCTTTTACCGGATATCCGATTTTTATCAGCTCGAGCTTTACCGCGCCGCGGTCAACAAGACGCACATGGAATCCGTTTGCACACGGTTCTATGAGTCCTTCGAGCCTCTTGTGTCCTGCGAGCTCCCGGCTTACCGCCGGATCATCACTGGTGAGCAACAGCCACTTCTCATCATCAGGCACCATTCGTAGAATGCCAAAACGGGAGACAAACTCGACGATATTTTCAGAAATATTTGCAGGTACCGGATACCTCGACCAACGTTCGAGGTTTTCAAGGATCGTACCGGCATCAAACCCCATGGAGGCGGCGTTCCAGAGCGAAAGCGGTGTAATCCGGTAGGTATGCATATGCTCCGGCGATTTCTCGAGGTGGGCAAAGACGGAAATGGCCTGGCGGGCATCTGAGAAACCGTCTGCATGTACGTCAATCAGTAAAGATCCGTCGCTTTGGACGATAAGCGGAAGTGCGCCCGAATGATCAGCCATGCTTGCAACAGTACAGACGGTGGGGGAGTTTATCAAGTCGAGTAGAAAGCTATCCGCGAGAGTTTGACCGTTTGGTTTGGTGATTTGGGTAGATACGGCATAGCGGCGAATGCTATACTCACGCGAGAGATCGCGTGAGAGAGGAACTCATGAAAGAACTTGCTATCGTAGGTAGCGCATCGGATAATGCGTTCGTTGAAGATATTGCGCACCACTTGAATCAACATGAAGACTACCTTGATATCATATCCTTGAAAACGTTCCTCAATACCGAGTTCTGTCCCAGATTTATCATCGATGAGTTCAAGGATGAAAACGTCGGCAACAAGCTTGCAGGTAGAGACGTCCTCATCGTTGCCACCTCCTTCCCGCCGTATTCGAGAGACGAATTGGCTATGCGCAACTTCCTCATTGCCCGGGCAGCAAAGGATAACGGCGCGGACAGGGTGTGTCTTTTGGAGCCGGATCTGTTTTATTCGGCCCAGGATAGGGGGCCCCGTCCTGAGCACGGCATCACCGATTTCAAGCGGGATTTTGCGGACTACAAAAAGTTTGATGGTCAGCCATTTTCAGCAAGGCTCTACGCCGATTTACTGAAGATGTCGGGCGTGGACAAGGTTATAACCGTCCATAATCACTCTTCATCCGTGGAGAGGATTTTTATGGACCGATTCTCCGGAAACTTCCATAACCTTACACCTTCGGATGTTTACGCAAGTTACCTGCGGGAATCCAACATCATGCGCCTCGGCGAGGCGATTCTTTGTGCTCCGGATGAGGGAGCAAAAGACTTTGTCGAGGAGGTGTATGAGACTATCGGGCTGAACACCATAGGCAAGCTCTTTCTCAAGAAAGACAGGCGCGATGAACGGAATGTGGATATATGTTACTCAGATGATTCGCCGTCGTCGCTCGAAGACATTAGGGGCAGAGATGTTGTAGTGATAGACGACATGGTGAGAACGGGTACAACAATCGTGGAATGCTGCAAAGTGTTGAAGAAGCATTCACCCCGCCGGATACTTTTTCTTGTTACCCATTTTTACTCGAGCCGTGAGGGGAGGACTAATTTGAACGCACCTGAGATTGATGAGATTGTAACAACAAGCACGATCCCTTCGATTTTGAACCGCGATGTGCAGGGAAGACTCAGACACAAGATGGTTGTGCTGAAGATTTCACGATGGATTGCAAATCATCTTCGAAAGTTCATGGATCCGGAATCAGAGGAGCTGAGTCCGCCACTCTACAAGGAAGAGATGTCGTCAAAGAACCCCCGCTGGCGGGGCTCCATGGGCCCGCTCTTCTCATCGGAATAGACCGCGAGCTGCAAGAATGGAAAAATTCAAAATAGGAGTAGTCTGCGGCAAACTGGGCGACGTGGATGGGGTGTCCCTCGAGGTGGACAAGTGGCTTCGCGTATTTTTGCAGCAGGGCCACGAGATTACCACTATTGCCGGTACCTACGCCTCCGGGCTTTCCTACCTGCCGGCGACAGAACAACTTGTTTGCGAGGAAATTCAGTTCAACAGTCCTGAACAGCTCTACTATGAGAAGTTGGTATTTCCCCATCTCTACCGTTACGCCCCGCATATATCGGAGGAGCGTCGAAAAGAAATCATCGACGGTCTCGAAATCGAAGGAAACGAAGTGGCGAACCGGCTGTTCGACATCGTGCAGCAGAGAGAGATTGACGTCATCATCGCAGAGAACACAAATGCGATGCCTATGACATTACTCGGAGGCATAGGCGTACATAAGCTTGCCGTAGACAGAAGAGTGGCCACGATTTTCCATCATCACGATTTCTGGTGGGAGAGAAGCCGCTTCAGCAACAGTCACATTGACACACTGCTCTCGCGGATCATGCCGCCGGCGGACCCGGGGCTCGAGCACGTGGTGCTCTCGAGCTATGCGGCACATATCCTCAGCTCGATTAAACGGGTATTGCCGCAGGTCATACCAAACTGTGAAGACTTTGAACATCCGGTGACCCTCGATGATTACAACCGCAGGTTCCGTTCCGAGCTCGGCTTCAAAGAGGATGATCTGCTCATCGTTCAGCCGACCCGGGTGGTTCGTAGGAAACGGATTGAGGACGCGGTAGAGTTTACCGGACGCCTGATCAAGGCACATCCCGAACTGAAGGGCAGGGTCCACTTCATCGTTTCTCTCTATCAGGGGGACGAACCCGATGAGAACTATGTAGAGCATATCGTGAATCTTGCAGAGAGCCGTGAGGTCGATATTCACATGATCTCGGACCGCATCGCTTCGCGTCGAGGTACGCGCCCTGACGGAAAACTGCTCTTCACAAATCGGGATGTTCTGGCAAATGCTGATCTTGTCACCTACCTGCCGATATGGGAAGGCTTTGGTAATGCGTTTCTGGAAGCCGTGGCGGCGTCGGTCCCGGTGCTCGTCTCAACATACCTGGTGTACAAGACGGACCTGAAAATCATGGGTTTTGACAGCATCGAAATCCTCGACCGGTATGATGATTCCGGTGGCCTTGTCATAGACGACGAAGCGGTGGAGCGCGCCTACGTTGCTCTTACCGATGAAAAGGTAAGAAAACGCATTACCGAAAAGAACTTTGAAATTGGTGCAAAATACTTTGGTATGAGCAGGTTGAAGGATCTCCTTTGCAACCTCTTGGACGATTACGGTGACGAGATTCGCGCCTCGAGGAAGCGCATTAAGAAAAGCAAGGCCTATTATTCGGTTTAGCACCGCCAAAAAAAACGCCCGGGTCGGAATGACTCCGGGCGGAATTGTACTGGTCTCGTATTAAAACTGGATGCGCAACGCCCCGGAGAGACCCAAAGACTGGCTCACCACTTCATAAAAACCCGTTAAGTCGACCTTGAGAAAGAGCAACTCGACGGAAGTACCGGCGTAAACCCGCGTCGCGAAGCCACCCTGCTTGCTCGTAATGGTGAATCCTTCCCTGGTAAGCTGGGGAACGTCTTCACCTAACTGTTCGAGTGCACTCGTTATGGTCTCCCATTCAGCATCGGTGATGCCCTGTACTTCTGTGTATGCGCCGCCTCGTACCGTCGAGCTTCCCATGGTCATACCGACTCCCGCATAGGGCCTGAAAATGAGCAGCCGTTTGCTGATCTGCGCTTTTACGTCAAGAACCGTGGTTGCCCAGTTGAACCCGAACTCCGGCGCCTTGAGACTGATGTCATAGGTATTCACCTGTGTGAAGTCATCCGGATCCGGCACTTCAAAACTGTCTATAAAAATGTCGTCTTCGGTGACAAATGAAACACCTCCGGTGAGCCGGTTGATACCGCCGCCGACGGATATTTCCGGAATGATAAATTTCTCCTCGACAAGCCTGAACCGCACGTCCGCACCAACCAATTGGTAGTCCGCACCCATGCCGGCGGGAAGTGCGTCCTCCATATCAAACTCATCGGGGATGAAACCTACTTTCAGGCCGATATCAAACGGCAGGATCAATCCGCCGAGTCGTGCCTCGATCGCCGCGGCAGGGAAAGGCATCCCGAAAGCTTCTCCAACTTCCTCGAGTTCCGGAGGCAGGAAGCTCAACAGGTCTCCGCCAATCTCTCCGCCGGACAGCGTACCGAGAACCTTGCCAAAGGCGTCCGCCGGAAGCCCCACGGCACCCCCGACCAGTGCAACACCCAAATGAGGAAACTTCCCGATATAGGCATCGGACCAGTTGAGCCCTATCGTAGATGCAAACGGAAGCGCCGCGGAAAGATCGTCCGCAAAGGTACCGAACGCGGCTTCAACCTTTTCGAATTGTTGCGCGGCTACGCCGGAAACCGCCAGCACGCCCGCTATCAGCAGGAATAGTATCTTCTTCATAGTAAAAACACCCCTTTTCGCGTATTCATTGACTAGAAATGTAACACGTACTGGAAGAAAAACAAATACGGCAACGGTTGGTAGAGTCTATCGAAAATTCTTCCAAAACTTTTTCAAAACTTGACATACCGGCGGATGAGGATACACTTCTATGTTATATTTTCATAAAATGATGGTTTCCGATACTTCTGTGACAGGCAATTTAGTACTCGACAACGCAGGAATGATTATTGACACCGATCCTGCAGTTGCCGGCCTGTTCGGCTACAAAACTGAAGAGCTTGTCGGGAAGCCGTTCAACTCTCACCTCACCGACGGCTGCCGCATTTCCTTTTCCGATCTTCTCGCACAGACCGCCCACGGAGACACGCAAAGGCTGTATGCGAACACGATACACGCGAAAGGGTTCGTATTACCCCTCGAGCTTTCTCTCATCGGAAAGGAGGAAGAGAGGCTCACCTTCGCGGTGCTCGATCTCTCCCACCGGAGAGAGCTGGAATCCGAGCTCGAACAGATACGTGACCACTACGCGTTGCTTTCAGAGACAACAACCGACGTAATACTGCAAATAGACAGCGATTTCAGAATTCAATATGCAAACTCGGCCACGGAAAGCATCCTCGGGGTGAAACCCGAACGACTCATTAACCGGAACTTCGAGATCATTTTCCCGGCATCTCATTACAGCCGATACCGCGAACGGATTAGCAAGTACTTTGTCATTGACGATATTCACCGTAGCTCTACGGGTTTGCAGAACGTCATGGAGGCGCTCGCGCGCAAGGGCGGCGGTGAGTTGATACCGGTGGAGATATCCCTGGGTAATTCACGGGGCGTTGGTGAAAACCGCATTTTGACCTGCATCATCAGGGATATCACTTTGAGGAAAAAGGCAGACCGAAGGCTCCGGTACCTCGCTTTTCACGACAAGCTTACCTCTCTCGGGAACCGGGATAGATTTGCTGAAAGTTTGGGCAGGATCATCAAGGAGGTTACCCCGGATTCAGGAAAGAATGCGGCGCTTCTGTATCTCGATTTGGACGGTTTCAAGAAAATCAACGACAGTCTTGGCCATGAGATTGGAGATGTGATTCTCAAAGCCTGTGCAAAACGTCTTGGTAACTGTCTGCGCGACGGGGACCAGGTGTACCGCTTCAATTTTGAGGAGATTTTCAGGCTCGGTGGTGATGAGTTTACCATCCTGCTTCCTTACATCGGTAAGCCTGAAGACGCATCGATTGTTGCAAGGCGCGTAATCGATACGCTGACACAACCGTTTAGTGTCGATGGATGGGAATCGATCAAGAACATCCGTTTGGGGGTGAGTATCGGGATAGCGCTCATACCCAGAGACGGCAAGGATAAGACGACGCTCCTCAGAAACGCCGACTCCGCGATGTACCGGGCAAAAGAGCGGGGCAATTCCTACGAGTTTTTTACCTCCGAAATGAATGACAAGGCGATGGAACGGCTTCTGATGGAGGAGGGGATCCGTCAGGCGCTTTCCTGGAAACAGTTTGAGCTTTACTATCAGCCGATAGTTGACAGGGATTCCAACGTGGAGGCCCTCGAAGCATTGGTACGGTGGAACCATCCGACGTTCGGCATGTTGCTCCCTGACAGGTTTATACCGCTTGCCGAGGATATGGACCTGATCAATCCTCTTGGCACGTGGGTTCTTGCCGCCGCGTGCCGGAAGCTTAGTGAGCTCAGGAAACAGGGGCATACCAACCTGGTGATGTGTGTCAACATTGCGCCGTCTCAGATCGAACAGCGCGACTTGTGCGAAACCATCGGCAATACCCTTGCACGCTACAAACTTCCACCAAAGAGCCTGCGGCTCGAAATTACCGAAACATCGATTATGGACAACCCGGAGCGCTCGAGGCAACGCATCGAGATGATAAAAGCGATGCACGAAGGGATCACGATTGCAATAGATGATTTTGGGACCGGTTATTCGTCACTTGCGTATTTGACACGATACGCCATCGACTACCTGAAAATAGATAAGTCCTTTGTTATGCAGATGGACAAGAGTGATAACTCAAAAGTAGTGAAAACCATAATCGATCTTGCATCAAGCCTGGGTCTCGAGGTGGTGGCTGAAGGGGTGGAGACTGCGGAGCAGTTTTCTGAGCTTGTAGAGCACGGCTGCCACTTCTTTCAAGGATTCTACAAAGCAATGCCGCTTTCAGCCGACGATCTTCAAAAGCTGCTCAATTACGACACGATCGAAATCGAAGCAAGAGAATCGGAAAACCGGTGAGCTGCCTGCAGCCGGTCGTTTTATGCGTGGAGGGCGCTTTGGCGCTTGTACTGGTCTTCGATTACAATCGCGGTCATCGATTCCACGACCGGCACTATACGCGGACAAATGCAGGGATCGTGCCTGCCTTCTGTGACTATCTCGGTTTCTTCACCTTCCCTGTTCACAGTTTTCTGAGGTATTGATATTGACGAGGTAGGTTTTACTGCAGTGCGGAAGACGATCGGCTGACCGGTGCTGATGCCACCGACAATTCCGCCTGAGTTGTTGCTTAAGTATCCTGATGAATCACGCCAGTCGTTGTGTTCCTCTCCCCGCATATCCGCAGCGGTGAAACCGGAGCCTATTTCGATTCCCTTCACCGCACCTATGGACATCACCGCCCGAGCGATCTCCGCATCAAGTTTCTCAAATACCGGATCGCCGATGCCGGGTTCGACGCCTTCGACAACACATTCAACAATGCCGCCAACACTGTTTCCCTCTTCGGCAAGGGCAATCACCCGTCTCACCATCTCAGCCGCGGCGACCGGATCGGGAGCCCGCATCGGGTTCTTCTCTATTTCTGAATAATCCACAGTCTCACATCCGACACCCGCGGCTCTGAGTGTGTACGCCGTGATACTCACGCCGCGTCTTGACAAAAGCTTCTTTGCCACGGCTCCTGCGGCCACGCGGGCAGCGGTCTCTCTGCCGGATGCTCGTCCGCTGCCGCGGTAGTCGCGGATGCCGTACTTCATCTCGTAGGTAAAATCGGCATGGCCGGGTCTGTACAGTTTTTTTATTGCATCATACGCTTCCGGCCGCATGTCCTGATTGTACAACAGGAGCATCAGCGGCGTGCCGGTTGTGCGTCCCTCAAAGGTACCGGACATAATGTGCACGGTATCGGTTTCCTTTCTTGGCGTAGTGACCGATGATTGTCCCGGTTTCCTCCTATCCAATTCTCTCTGTATATCGGCCTCTTCGAGCTCGACACCCGGAGTCACCCCGTCTATTATTACGCCGACCCCGCGTCCGTGCGATTCCCCAAAAGTAGTTATTCTGAATACGCTACCGAACGTGTTACCAGGCATATCCGTGCTCCTTCAGTTTGCCGGCCACTTTTTTGAACGACTCTTCTATTGGAACATTTCCGAGATGTACCGATATATCCGATCTGTTCTCCATGAGCGAGCTCCTCCGGCTGTACAACTCGGTAAAGTCTTCGTACGGATGCTCGGGCGACAAAAAGGCCGGGAGCCCGCCTTTCATGATGCGTGCGTAGAGTACGTCTATTGGAACTACAATGTACACAACAGTCGCCGTACCGGACAGTGCCTGCCAGGCGCATTCGTTTTCTACCGTTCCGCCGCCTAAAGAAGCGACAAGGAATGACTCACGCATCTGCCGCGCCAGCTTGAAGGCGGCCCGGCATTCGAGGTCCTGGAAAAAAGCGCGGCCATGTTGCCTGTAGATATCACGGCAGGAGACCAGGCCGTCACTTCTGTACTCCTGTTCGATGAGCGTATCAAGGTCGATGTTGCGCGTTTTTGTCTCCCAAGCCAGCATCCCCGCCAACGTGGATTTTCCGGAATGTTTCATCCCGATAAATACGATGCTTCTGCCGTTCATCGCGCTACAGCGTAGTCATCGCCGTGGAGTGCGTCAAGGAAGGAGTACAGCCTACCAGACGCGCCTACCGGAACGATGCCGCCAGAGGTCTGTTTGCAAACCCACCGCGCCCTCTTGTCAGATAGACGTATGAGTCAGTCAGCAAGTTGAACTCAGATAGAAATCCGGGACGTATGCGAAAACGTGCGCCGATGCCGACCGGTGTATGAGCGATCGAGCCGGATTTCGCTATGATCTCGATTCCCGGGAACACATACGGCGAGATTTGAAAGCCGGTGGCGTCCGGGGCGGCCCGCGATTCAACATAGACACTGCCGGCAAGATGATTGACGCTGTAACCGTAAGGAAGCGGAAGATCGAGGAGGGCGATGTGAAACCTGTAATCGATTGCCGCGGTCAGCTGCAATTCCCCGGCGCCGCCGTACTGTGCATGGAGCCCGACACCCCCCACATGGTGCCTGAGAATTGACGGGAATTGTCCGTATCCGCCGGCGCGCAAAACCAAAGCCGGCACTTCGAGAGGCGAAAGGGGAAGCTCCGCGGTTGCGGATGTCCAGAGAGAAAGCTTTAGCGGATCAAAGAAATCTTTGAGCGCGCCGCCGCGGGCGGTGGTGTAGGAAAACGCGATATCGGCATCTGTAGAGTACGCCGTTGACCCTCCCGCGAGGCCAATCGCGCCGTACAAGCGCATGTCCTCTCTGTAGGGGAAACGCCGCTTTTGTATCAGCGGGAACCCGGCAGACACGCCGGCATCGAAAAAGTAAAAACCGGTACCGGTCTCCTCTTTGCCCTCGCTGAAATAGAAATCGTAACCAAACATCATCTTTCTGTATCCGATAGTACCGTCTAAATCGAAAACAGGTCCCATCTGCAACAGGTCATACATCACCGCGGCGCTGATGGTATTCCCATTCACGATCGAACGGCCCAGCGTGTACACACCGGCACCGATATTGAGTTGGTCATTGTTAGAGAGGACCGGAACCGGTGTCCAGAGAAGCAACCGTGGAAGATCGTAAAAAACGGCATAATCGTTTGAAGGTGCCGCACCGGATGACAGCGCGTCTGCCGGCCGTAGGCTTTCCGGATTGCCGGGGGGCGCCGATTGTGCCCTTGCCGGGATGCGCTCGGCCGGT